>NZ_JBNHEQ010000198.1:0-2513 GCF_050016015.1 Dapis hubbardiae BLCC-M172 | reverse complement strand
GAAATGCTCCGCAAACGTCCCATGCTGCGCAATGAATCGCGCAAACAACCCAACCTACATCTATTGCACCATTTAAGGTGTGTCAGTCTACTACAAATTTTGCTGTCACGAGTTGTTCTTAGGGGAGGGAAATACTGCAAGCTATGTTCTCTTACCCAACAAACTTTAATAAGTGTGTCAACTTTTTGAGAGTTTTGTCTAGTAAAGATTTTACAATAGAAGTTATTAATTGTAATTAGTTTTCCGGAGAGGTTTTGAGTTGGATGTAGTGATAAGTGTCACTACTCAAAACTGAAATAAGTCACTTTTTCACAATTGAATAGCTCACTCTAGAACAACCGAAAAATCACGGATATTCCAGATTTTTATCACCACTTAAACCTGAAATTTGGGAGATGATTAAACTATCTTGTTAATTGTTAATTACTTATGACTATTCCTCAAAAAATACCATACGATGTTGACTTCAGCAGTCAAGAAGAAATGGGTGTCTTTGGTATAAAAATTTTACAGGCTAGCAATTTATCAGAAGGAATATATCTACACCATTATCGCCACTTACCATTTGAAATGTTGCACAATGCTTTTCGCATACATAGTGTTAATATATATACTTATGTCTCTCCAGATACTGATTATGAAGAAAATCTAACAAGAAGAATTCAGAAACGACAAGTAAAACAACAAAATATAGTTGTTATGCCTGCTGAAATAGAATATTCTCTCAACTGGAATCAAACCATTTCTTATTTATCATTAAATTTTGAGCCTATCATTCTCAAGCAGAAATTAAATGACATAGTTAAAGGTGATTCTGTCGAGTTATTACCACATTTTTCCTTTTCCGATCCCCTAATATCTAGTATTTTTCAGGCTTTACAACAAGAATTATTCAACCCTGGTTTGTGCGGTCAATTATATATTGACTCCTTATTACAAACCTTCTATATTCATCTACTACGAAATTACTGCGTTCAAAAACCCATCCAAATTTCACCAAGCAGTTTCTCCAAAACCATATTAAATCAAGTTATCGACTACATCCAAGCTAATTTACACCAAAATTTGACTCTGACTGAATTAGCTGCGATCGCCAAAGTTAGCCCTAACTACTTTGCTACTCAGTTCAAAAAATCTATCGGCATCACACCCCATCAATATGTAATTGGACAACGTGTTGCTAAAGCCAAACAATTATTACTCGAAGGTAAATTAACACCAAAAGAAATTGCCTATGAGGTTGGATTTGTAGATCAAAGCCATTTGACCCGTCACTTCAAAAAGGCGATGGGCGTTACCCCCAAAAAATTTTTACTAAAACAGTAAGAATATCCAATTTACCGAGGTGTCACACCATTTAGCAATGTTGTCAGAGTGTAACATAATTTAGACAACTATACCAGTATAACTATATAAATATATATGAACTTATGTTAATGTTTATTAATAAATCAACAATAGTTAATTAACCCTTTTTCCTCCTAAAAGTTGGCATGACAAATCTGCACCCCAGAATTTCTCTAGAGTAGGAGTCAAGTTTTTTGGCAATTTTATCCCTTATATCAAATCCGATCGGGTTCGGTATAAAAAAATGTTCCATCTTCAGTTATTGCCAAATCGGTAAGTTTTATAGCAGGGAACAGGGAACAGGGAACAGGGAACAGTTGGAAAAGTGTTTCCGTGGTCTTTGATTCATCATCAGTCTATGTCCTAATCGCCCTGGCTGTTGCTCCTGGCTGTTGCTATATATACATAAGATAACCCAGTTTGTAATTTAAACTGGGTTATAATATAGATGTTTTCTAGAAATAATGACCAATAAAATTTGCTATTGTCTATATTTTGAATCATAACAACCATAAGAATTAGATAATACCTTGTGATTACTGTCTTGATTTTCTAAGTCGTCTGCTAATTTTTCTGCTTTATCTTTGGCTGTTTTGAGAACTTGACGAACTACCCACGGCGAAATTTCGGGATTGTGTTCTATCTCCCTAATCAGAGTATTTAAGTATTTAGCGATGATTTTTGCTTGTTGATGAGAGTCTTGGGACATAAGTTATATTGTTCCTATATTTGATTATTTATCTTTACTTTAATTTTACTCAAAAAATTTTACATATCCTGGAATAAATGTGCAACTTGATAAATCTGAACACTATAAAAATATTAAACTAAGGTGTAATGAATATATATATATTAACTTTTTTTCTACTAACAACCATAGTATTTAGATTTGAGAGATTAACAGAGAATGAAATGGTTGAGAAATGGGTGAAGGAGAAACAGAAACAAGTGGGAAGTAATTAGGGAGTTTTTGGCAGTATCAAAAGTTATCATTTAGTTTGGAAACTCACTTGGAAAGGCTATATTATAGTTATAGCAATTCCCAAGAAGCGTGAGGTACAAAATTCGTTTGTTTTAGGGAACAGGGAACAGGGAATAGGGAACAGGGAACAGGGAATAGGGAATAGGGAATAGAAAAGAAATTAAAGAGCTTGTGTACCTCATAA
>NZ_JBNHEQ010000197.1:16778-19671 GCF_050016015.1 Dapis hubbardiae BLCC-M172 | reverse complement strand
TTGTCAAATTGCTATGAGTTATAGATTGGGTTGGGAGACCTAACCCCTACTCAGTCAACAAGGAAAAATTAATTGCTCTTGTTAATTTTATCCTACTATTCCAACTCCTGAATTTTTCCAAATTTTGTCAAATTGCTATGAGTTATAGATTGGGTTGGGAGACCTAACCCCTACTCAGTCAACAAGGAAAAATTAATTGCTCTTGTTAATTTTATCCTACTATTCCAACTCCTGAATTTTTCCAAATTTTGTCAAATTGCTATGAGTTATAGATTGGGTTGGGAGACCTAACCCCTACTCAGTCAATCAGGAAAAATTAATTGCTCTTGTCAAATTGTTATGAGTTATAGATTGGGTTGGGAGCCATAACCCCTACTGAGTAAATCAGGAAAAATTAATTGCTCTTGTCAATTTTATCCTACTATTCCAACTGCTGAATTTTTCCAAATTTTGTCAAAGAGTTATAGATTAGGTTTGGAGACATAACCCCTAATAATCGATCGCTCTTCAAAAAGAGATTATTTTCAATAAATTGTTTAAGTCAATACTAGAACTTAATTTATTGCTATTGCTACTTTTAACCAACTATCAAATAACCCTTGATGAGTAGCAACCCATTCTTCAGCATGACGGCGAATATCTATAGGTTTATTTTCCCCATTTTTCACTTTTTCCTGCTGAAGATTAACATCGTCTAAAGGAATTTCAATTTGTTCAAAGAAACGTTGAGCAATTGGGTTAGTCTCCACAAATTTCTTATTAGCTAATATCCTTACATTATCAACTGGAAGACCAAGATTTTTGCCATTTAAAGAGGTATCTTTTTCAGTAAAATCTTCCATAGTTCCTATTAGAGAAGTGAAAGGAACATTCAACCATTCTACTTCCTCCCCTTCTTTTAAGAGAGACGCAAACCAATGGGGTTTCCAAGCAAAAAATAGAATTGGTTTTCCTTGACGATAACGAACTAAAGCATCTGCTAATAAGGCAGAATAATCTCCTTGAATTTGCTCGACAGTATCCTCAAGTCCGTAAACTTCTAAATGATGACTGATAATTCTTTCGCACATCCAACCAGCAGTACAACCAATTAAATTTGCTTTACCATCACCATCAGAATCAAAAAGTTGAGCAATTTTGGGGTCTTGAAGCTGGGATAAATTAGTAATATTGTATTCTTCAGCCGTTTTTTTATCTATCTGATACCCCTGAGTAGAATTAGAAATAAGAGTTCCCAATCTTTCTAACTTTTCTTCTCCACCATTATTGTCAAAAAATTCTTGGTGTGCAGCTTCCCAATGGGTTCCAGCAAAATCTAAATCTCCATTACTAACAGCAATGTGCAGTGCTGGAACATTTAGTTGCTTTTGATTTTTTACCTCATAGCCTAATTTTTCCAGTCCAATATTTACAATTTCTGTGATAAATGTACCGTAGGTTTCTAAACCAGAAGTTGGACGTACTACTATTCCTTTTCCTGGCAGTGGCTCTTCAGTTGACTTAATATTTGTTTGATACATTAATTGCCAACCTGTTGCACCAACTAGCAAAGCAAGCACTATACTTATACCTAAAGTTGCTTTATCGCGTTTAGACAACCCAAGAGACCGGAAAAATCCAATCGGACCACGGTCTTGCCAAGACTGAACACTACCTTGACTAACACTTTGAGTAATACGGTCTAGCATTACTGCAATTAATACAATACCTAACCCCCCTACCGCTGCTAGTCCAACATTTAAACGACCTAAACCTTGCAATACCATTTGTCCTAATCCCTCTACCCCAATCATTGAGGTGACAACTGACATTGATAAAGCTAATAAAATGGCTTGGTTTGTGCCAGCAAGTATAGTAGGTAAAGCTAAAGGAATTTGCACCTCTAATAAAACTTGTTGCCGAGTCGAACCAAAAGCAAGTGCAGCTTCTACTGCTTCTGGAGATACTTGGCGAATACCCAGGTTGGTCAGACGAATTAAAGGAGGAACTGCAAAAACAAAAGTTGCTATTATACCAGAAACTTCCCCAATTCCAAAGAGCATTACTACAGGTACTAAGTAAACGAATGTCGGAAGAGTCTGCATCGCATCCAAAAGAGGTCGCAATACTTTATTGAAGCGATCGCTCACCGCACAAACAATACCTAAAGGAATACCGACCAGCATACAGAATATTACGGCAGTCAGTATTAAAGATAGGGAAACCATTGCTGCTTCCCAAGCTCCACAAAAACCGATAATAATTAGAGCTATAAAACTATAGATAGCTATTTTTCTACCTGCTAATTGCCAAACTACCAAAGTAATAATTATCAGAAAAATTAAAGGCGGAATTGCTAGAAAAGTCGATTTTACTATTTCTAGAGTTCCGCTAATAGGTAAGCTAATAGCTTGAAATAGAGGACGAAAGTTATCAACCAGAAAATCAACTAAATTATTAACCCATTCATCTAGAGGTAAAGTATAAGATTGGAAGGGGTTCAATAAATTGTCTAATCCTCCTAGAGTTTCAGCTATGAAGTAGTGAGATAAATAATTCAAAATAAACAAAATTTACTGGCTCCTCTAATGATTTTTTTTCTCCAAATTTATACTTGGTTGCTCCAAACTTTTTAGTACATCAACTGTTTCTACCATAACTTCAAATTCTTTTTTTGTGGTTCACAACCACTAGGAAAAACAAGAGTTTTTCAAGGTTATTTCAGTTATCAGTTATCAGTTATTATTCATCTAGAGGTAAAGTATAAGATTGGAAGGGGTTCAATAAATTGTCTAATCCTCCTAGAGTTTCAGCTATGAAGTAGTGAGATAAATAATTCAAAATAAACAAAATTTACTGGCTCCTCTAATGATTTTTTTTCTCCAAATTTATACTTGGTTGCTCCAAACTTTTT
>NZ_JBNHEQ010000197.1:0-16678 GCF_050016015.1 Dapis hubbardiae BLCC-M172 | reverse complement strand
GTTTCTACCATAACTTCAAATTCTTTTTTTGTGGTTCACAACCACTAGGAAAAACCATTTTTTTTCAAGGTTATTTCAGTTATCAGTTATTAGTTATTAGTTGTCAGTACCTCTAGCTAAAGAAAATCAAAAATATTCTCTAGATAACTATAAATATTCACTATTAGTTGAATCATAATTTTTATTTAGTTGCACCTGAATTGTAATTACATAAATAGCTTTTATCATGTCTTGAAATTCTTTTTTTGTAGTTAACCTCTCCTTGAAAAAAACCTTGTTTGTCAAGCTCATTTTAGTTATCAGTTATCAGTACCTCTAGCTACAAAAAGTCAGAAATATGCTCTAGAAAACTATAATTATCAAATATTCGTTTTCTCCAAATTTATACTTGGTCGCCCCAAAGTTGTCAGTACATCAACCGCTTCTACCATACCTTTAAATTCTTTTTTGTCGTTAACAACCGCTAGGGGAAACCCTTGTTTGTAAAGGTAAAAAATATCCTCTAGATGAGCAGAAATATCAATTATTGGAAAATCAGTTTTCATTATAGCCGTAATATCCTCTTTACCTTGTTTGAGACTCTCTTCCAAATTTTGTCTTTTCACTAAACCAATAGGTTTATTGTACTCATCAACTACATATATAACTTGGAGGTTATGGTTTAACATTTGCTCCAAACCAGAGTTAACAGAATCTTCACCAATTATCAGAGAAACTCTTTGACTAATAACCGAACCTACGCTAATAACCTGGGCTGAATTTACCTCTTCAGTAAAAGCCTTAATATAATCATTTTTGGGATTAGTAACTAATTCTTCAGGAGTCCCCAATTGGACAATTGCCCCATCTTTCATAACAGCAATACGATCGCCCAATTTCAAACCCTCTTGCATATCGTGGCTAATAAAAACTATAGTCTTATGCAATTCTTTCTGGAGTCGCAATAATTCATCCTGCATCTCTCCCCTTGTCAATGGATCGAGGGCGCTAAAAGCTTCATCCATCAATAAAATATCTGCATCAGTAGCCAAAGCACGAGCTAAACCCACCCGTTGCTGCATCCCCCCACTCAAAGAAGTAGGTTGATAATCTGCCCATTTGTCTAAACCCACAACTTCTAATGTTTCTAAAGCTTTCTGACGACGATGAGTTGGTTCAACCCCCCGCACCTTTAGTCCATACTCTACATTTTCCGCTACTGTTTTGTGAGGAAATAATCCAAAGCGCTGAAATACCATCGAAATTTTATTCAGTCGTATTTCTCGCATCCGTTTCTCATCAGCATGAGCAACATCTTCACCATCAATATAAATATGTCCACTTGTAGGATTAATTAGACGATTAATGCAGCGAACTAGGGTAGATTTTCCCGAACCGGACAACCCCATTACCACAAATAATTCCCCTTTACCAATCTCAAGAGATACATCAGCTAATCCCAAAACATTACCTGTAGACTGTAATATCTCGTCTCTGGTTTTTCCATCCCGAAATAATTTAAGAGCCGCAAGATGTTTTTTACCGTAAATTTTAATTAGATTTTCTATAATTATTTTGGCAGTCATACCTTTACCTTATAAATAATAATTTACAGCTTTTTTTCTGGTTAGCAAAGTACATTTTTAAACCTCATTTTATCCTTTTAAAGATATATTTATAGGCGATATATTTGGTGCTTTACTGAATAATTAATAGTTAATAATTAATTATTAGGAGTTGATCTTCAATTAATTAGGGCTTACTGATTAAATATATAGCAATTCCCAAGAAGCGTGAGGTACAAAATTCTTTGGTTTTAGGGAACAGGGAATAGGGAATAGGGAATAGGGAATAGGGAATAGGGAATAGGGAATAGAATACAATATAAAGATAGATGTACCTCATTATACTGAGAAACGCTATAAAAGAATTTACAGATATGGGTTTGAGCAATTTTAAGTCTTTAACAAAGTATCAGTTTTTTAGCTATTCATGCTCAAAAAGTTAGGATTTTCAGTTGACTTATGGCTGAAAATTTAAGGGATAATTTCTCCTTCTGCCTCCTCTAAATTACCCATTTCTCCTGACTGCTGACTCCTACCCTCACCCATAATACTTTTGAGCGCAAACCCTAATTATTCATTCAATAATTCACGCCTTGAAGCCTCCCATTATAATTAATAATTTACACCCCATAAATAAGCATGAGATAGTCTTTTCTAAATTATGAATCTTCCAGTTTAGATAATTATTAATTGTTAATTGTTAATTGCTGAATAGACAAATAACCGCCATAACATATAATATGAATTACCCTTTTTAAATTAAAATAGCAATCCTCTAATCGGTTGCAATATTTTAGTGGCACTTAGGAGTCAGGAGTCAGAAGTCATAATTTTCTATATTTTCAGCTCTTTTTAACTATTATTAAAACTGTCACGATCAATTTAGGATTGCTATAGCTTTTTGATATAATACCAATTCGATCAATTTTGCTACAAATTTTTGTCAGTTAGAAGTCAGGTAGATGAGCTATCATATTTTCTATTTCACACTCATTATTCCTAAGCAATTAGGACTGATAAATTTTAACACTCATTTTTTATCTTTTTTTTCTCTTGATTGACAGCATTAAGTATTTAAGTCTTCATTTATCACCAATTTCAGACTTAATTTTTCATCTGACATACATCAAAAATTAAGTTATTTAATCTCTCAATTTCTCTGTAACATTATTTTAATAATGGCATAACTCCAACATTGAACTTAGGAAAATATCCCAAAGTGCGACTCAATTTCTCTCCGCTTCTTAACATCTTATGGATGATGGAAAAATTGCTCTTGAAATTCATCAATTTAGCGGAGAGATTTTGTCGCTTTCGGAAAGAAAAATAATTAAATTCTGCTCCCTGCTGTATTCTAAATTTTCAAAACTGAAAATTCAACTTTGCTGCATTTACTAGGCCGTGTCATCAATTTTCTTGAACTTGAACTTTATCTAGAAAAAGTCCGATATTGCCACTTGTTAAGAATATGATGTTCTGCAATCATTGCTGGAGTTTGTAACTCAGAAATTTGTTTTTGAGAAGCCTCTATTGTCTCAGATTGGTTATGATATTTTTGTTGTAATTGAGTCAGTTTATTTTGATAATCTACGATTATTTGTTTTTGCAATTCTGACTCTTTTTCTAAGGCTTCATAAGTTTCCTGTGGTATCATTGAAGCAACTATTGATTCCAGGTTTTTCAACTTATTGAGTTGCTCTTGTAATTGGTGCTGCAAAGCTTCATAATTTTCTTTTGACACCATTAAATCTGCTTGTGATTGGAAACTTTCCAATTCAGCCTTTTGCTCTTCTGAGTGTTTTTGTAAAGTTTCATAACTTTCTATTGACACCATTGTAGCAACTTGCTCTTCTAGCTCTTGCAACTTATCTTGTTGTTTTTCTGACTGAAGTTGCAAAGCATCATAACTTTCCTGCAATACCATAGAAGCTAGTTGTACTTCTAGTTGTTGAAGTTGAGTTTGTTGCTCTTGTGACTGGTGCTGCAAAGAATCGTGAATTTCTTTGGACACCATCGAAGCGACTTGCTCTTCTAACTTTTCTAGTTGTACCTTTTGCTCTTGAGACTCTTGCTCCAAAGTTTTGTATACTTCCTGGGAAACCATAGAAGCTAGTTGTACTTCTAGTTGTTGAAGTTGAGTTTGTTGCTCTTGTGACTGGTGCTGCAAAGAATCGTGAATTTCTTTGGACACCATCGAAGCGACTTGCTCTTCTAACTTTTCTAGTTGTACCTTTTTCTCTTGAGACTCTTGCTCCAAAGTTTCGTATACTTCCTGGGAAACCATAGAAGCTACTTGTGCTTCTAGTTGCTGGAGTTGAGCTAGTTTTTCCTGGGAATCTGCAATTACTTTTTTATCTTCTTCTAATTGTTTTTGTAAAGTTTCATAACTTTCTCTTGACACCATGGCAGCCATTTGGTTTTCCAAATCCTTTACCTGTGCCATTTGAGATTCCAACTCTTGCTGTAAAGTCTGATAACTTGCCGATAATTGAGTTTGTACTTCTACAGACTCGCTTAATGGTTCGGGAACTGTGACAACATCTACTTTACTTTCGGGTAATTCATTTTTGCTCAAAGCATTGTTGACAGTATCCGACTGATTATTCAAACTTGCTGTTATTTGTGCCGCCTCTCTCAAAACCGCAAGGTCTCCTCTGGCAATGCGCTCAACTAGCTCAGACCTTGATAAACCAAGTTCTTTTGCTATCTCCTTTAGCTTCTCAGCGCTACTGGGAGTAAGAGACACGCCTACTTTAACCTTGCTTTCTGTATAAGAGGTGGCACTACCACGTTTTTTTGACATTGGCATTCTCCTTGGCCACCATACTTTTTCTAGTATACCGCTTAATGGTATTCCGTGACATTCTCCCGACACTGTACCCGTAGGGTCAGCGCGGGCTTCCTAACCTCGCAGTGCAAGCATTCCTGCCCCACGCCACTTATCTAGGTCATAGACCCCCGACAGACCGACTTGACAGGCTGTTTCCTTTCCCCAGAGTCCCTGGGCTACTACATTCTCTAGTCCACGATACAAAACCATTTCTGCTGCGGCATGGTCACGATGGGTTCGATACCCACACTCAAGACAGTGGTGCTCTCTGACTTCCAGCCCTTTGCTGACAGTTGCCAGGCAATTAGGGCAGGTTTGGCTGGTGCCGTTTGGGTTGATTTTGGCAAAATACACCCCGCGTTTCCAGCACACCCATTCAGCCAGAGACAGAAATTGTCCGAAGGCAGCATCTAGACAATCTTTTCCCAACATCCCTCGCGTCAGCCCTTTGACATTGAGGTCTTCTGCAAAGATAGTTTGGGCCTGGTCACAAAGCTTGTGAGCCGTCTTCAGATGGAAGTCTCGACGACGGTTCGCAATCCGATGGTGCATTCTGGCTACTTCTCGCTGTGCCTTCTCCCAATTCTTAGACCCCTTCTGTTTTCTCGCCCCTCTGCGTTGCAGCAATTTCAGCTTGCTCTGCATCGACTTGAAAAACTTAGGGCGCTCCTGGAAAGAGCCATCCGAAGCTGTCAAGAATCGCTCCAATCCCAGGTCAATTCCAATTGCCCGACCATGAACCGGAGCATCAGGAACCGATATATCCAACTCAATGGTAACGACGACATACCATTGTGTTCCCCGTACTCTAGACAATACCCGCACCTGCTTTACTTTGAACCCATCAGGAATAGGGCGATGGAGCTTGATAGGAACGTCCCCAATCTTTGGCAGCTTGATGGTGAAGCCGTTGAGCGGGTTCTGCTTGAATTGGGGAAACACAAAGGACTTGAATTGACCAAACTTTTTGAAACGCGGAAAACCATGCCCACGCTTCTGAAACGCTTCCCAGGTATCGTGCAGTCTGCGAATCGTAGTTTGCAAAACCTGAGAATGTACCTGGCCTAAATGCGGAAGTTGCTTCTTAGCTTTGGGCAGATTGTTTTGCTGACGGTGGTAAGACGGGAACGGTTCGTCGGCAGGAATGATGTATTCCTTCTCCAACGAACACCTGTCCACCGAGCACTTACGCGAAGCAATCCAGTCCTTGAGTTCGCGCAAAGCGTAGTTGTAAACGCCTCTGCACGTCTCAAGCCACTCCAGCAGTTCAATCTGCTGTGCGGCATTTGGATAGATTCGATAAGTGTAGTTCATGTTCAGCATGGAGTTATTTTACCACTATATAGAGTGGGCTGATAAATGCTTGCTTTGGGGGCATCGAATTCAAGGAGAGGTAATTATTAATTATTAATTGTTGAATCCCCGTAGAAATTTGGTCACCAAACCCAAACGATACTTCTGAATTTATACCTTTTGAATGAACCTCCCAACTCACTCAGGAAGTAGATTTTATATAATTTATTGAAATTATTTCACATTTAAACTTTAAAACTATTTATGACAAATTTGGTATCGAATATATTCCTAAAAGCTACTACTTAAAACTCAATTAACCCCGTTCATCAAACCTAGTATAAAAACCACCGTACTTGACCCAGTATTGTTTCAAATCGTGGTGAGGTGTATGAAGACTTGCTTTGGCTTGATAAAGAACTACTTTTCTATGATTACCAATCCAAATTTTCTTAATAGGTTTGACAGATATCAAACTCCCGCCCAATGTTTGAACACATTCTGTAAATCTATCAATAGTAGAATACTCTACAGTTTCAAATAAAAAGAAATTTCCTGAGCAGATGATATGGCGACTTCTGATCCAACCCTGTAATTTCTTTTCTGCTATTGGTGGTAACATTTTCTTTTAGCCCTCCCTCAAGACTATTTTATGGCTGCTACCTTGAATTTTTGAAGTACCTGAAAAAATTAACTATAGATTTTGGGTAGTTCAACAATTAATAATTAATAATTAACAATTCATAATTGCCTCTTATTTATAAAGAAGAGAATTGACCAAAAGTATTTTTTTTCTTCTCTTGGTCGATTGGATATGGTTAGGTAACCCATCCATCTCTCGACCGCTTTTTTCTCCATGAATGGAGAGGCTTTATACCAATTTCCATCCATTAATGCTATACTTAATTAAAACTTCAGTTATTAGGTAATTACTTTAGTATAATAACTTTTTTGGTGATTTTAGGTAAGTTAAGGTTAATTATTCTTGATTTGTAGGGACGTTGGATGCAACGTCCCTACACTCTCCTACTCCCGTACTCCCTTACTCCCCTACTCTGAAATAGATAAAGTTTTTGATAAATGGTATTAGAGACTGTTTGTAAAACAAGTATTCAGAGAGCAAAGAAGTGACTAAAATATCAAAGAGGTAAGACTTCAAAAGGTTAAAATCTCGTAAATATCCAGAGGTGGAAAGGTACATACTATTCCTAGATTTTTAAGTGAAAAATAGTTGTCTTAATTTCTTCTTTCTTATTACCTGTTCCCAGTTAAGTGTTCCCTATCTCCTTTTTATATTTCCTGATACATTCAATCTCTTATATCTTGATTTTTCGGTAAAGATTACCTAAAGAGCTATTCATTAATGGATAATGGATAATTGATAATTGATAATTGATAATTGATAATTACCTTCGGTTAAAACCGTTACGGAATTGAAGATAAGGAAATTCAAGAGCACTTTTTTTCCCTTAAAAGGTAAGGCTTTAAACCAGAATTATTTAATTATTAATTATTAACAATCAAATAATTCGGTAAAAAATCAAAACATAACTGAATAGTAAATATACAAATAATTTTGTCTAACTACTTATTTATATTCGGTAACTCATCAGCAAAACTTGTTTGTTTTTCAAACTTTAAATCTCCTGCTGCTGAACCCCATATTTGTTTATGTGTATTAATATCCATACCCTTATCTGAGCTAACCCAAGTATTTTCAGTTAACTCTACTTTACTAACTAGATAAGTCTCACATCCTCTCTTATGAATTAAACATTTATTTCCCGGTTCAACACTCCCTACAAATTTGTCTCCATCTCGTTTAAAAACCATTGAACAGTTATAACGACGTTCTAGATTTTCTGGAGTAATAGTATGTAAAATTTCTAATTCTCTTGCTGCACCAGCATAAAGAATAGGGTCTATAAGTTTGTAGTTTTCTATATAAATATAATCGCCTTTATCTATAAGTTGATGTACTCCTTGACGATATGGACTCCAGAGGTCATAGTCATAAACCTGCTCAGAATAAAAACCTATACCAGGAAAAAAATTCTCTGGCAAAGGTCGGAAAAAAACATGAATATGAGCATAAAGAGTTGGATTTTCTAAGGCTTGTTTTTTATTACTAAAGTCTCCTGCCATCCAACTAGCTAGAGTAATTAAGTTATTCAAATTTGTTTTATCTTGTGTCTGGGAAATATTCATAGTCTTTCCTATTTATTGTTCAATTATTTTTGCTTTTTATTATCAAGGTTTTTAAGAAAAACTATTTATATAATTAGCCAGGCATAATTAAATGTAACTATATCCTAAGCAACTGAAAAGGAGTTTCAATAATTAACAATTAATAATTAACAATTAACAATTAATAATTACCTCTTCTGGAAAAGGAGAAGATTGGTTAAAAGGAAAATTTTTTCTTTTTTTATCCATAAATAGAGAGGCTTGATACCCATTTTTTCGGTAAGAAAGTTATCTGAAAAGTTTGAGCTAAATAAAAATTGTCTGACATTGTGATACAAATTAATTTTAAAGATGTCGCCAATCATTTTAAACTAAAGATGTGAAATAATTTCCTGAAATCACCGAATTATTAATAATTAAATAATTCTGGTTTAAAGCCTCCCCTTTTAAGGAAAAAAAAGTGCTAGGATACTTCCTTATCTTCAATTCCGTAACGGTTTTAACCAGAGGTAATTATCAATTATCCATTATCCATTATCCATTATCCATTATCCATTATCCATTATCCATTATCCATTAATGAACCAGCGTATCAAAGTTTTGAGCCTATAAAATATTAATGTATGACTTTTGAATTTTGACTTCCGTGAAACAGTATTAGGTCTATTCCCATCTACCGACTTACTTATTTTGATTATTCTACTGATTATTTTTCCTCAGTTGATAAAGAACGAATTTCTGATGAAAAAGAGGCAGTTAATACACCATTACCATCACTCGTTTTAATCAACGATACTCTAAACCTAAGATTAGGAGTGCCAAACCAAATTTTTTCTTCAGCAGCAGCACGGTCATATTCTGTATGTAGAACAAAAGTACCATCTTCGGTAATATGATATTCTCCCGCAGCAGGAATAGTTTCTGCATACCCTTGGGAACGTAATAACTTTCCTTTTTTGAGATTATCTTGATCAGGTATTGGTACTAAAATACAACTACCTTCAAGAATTTCATTTTCATCCCAATCTGATTCTCCTTCCCAACTCATCTGAAAAGGAGAAATAGCATTACTAATATCTACTCCACTAGACTTACACAATTCTATTACTTCTGGAGCATTTGTTGGTAAAGAAACAATATCTATTGTCGAGCGAACTTCTTCAAAATGACTAAATGCTAAATTGTGGCCACTACGTTGCGATCGCCAACGTCCGATAGAACGTTCGACAAATTCTACGACATCCATACATTACTATCTTTAAAAATGATATTTACTGAGGAACCTATTTGATATTATCAAATCCTGTTTTACAGAAAAATTAGGGTTTCAACCCTTTCCTTTCAGGGAGAAAAAAGGAAAAATCTTTTTATTAAATCCTATTCTAAAAAAGAATAGGTAATTATTAATTGTTAATTATTAATTCAGGAGTTACGCAGAGGGTAAGTATTCACCCATTAGCATTCTGCACGAAATGCGGAATGCTGGGCAAAGAGCTTTTGTAAAGAATCAAGCAATTCTAAGATTAGCTGATGACCAACTTTATTCATAACTTTTAATTCTCTTTAGAGGCTAATTTCTTCTTTGCTGATAGCTGATAGCTGACGGCTGAATGCTTACCGCAGAGGTACTATATACTATATATAGGGTTAAAAAACTATAACGTTATAGTTTTGAACGCTACATACATGGTCTTTGTGTAACTCCTATAATTATTAAAACTTACTCCAAATAGAAACCCGGTTTCTTGAAAGTAAAACTATTACTGTAATATTTTCAGGAGAAACCGGGTTTTCTAACAACAACTTACCAACGATAATTGATAATTAATCAATCCGTTTAAAAGCCTCTCCTAATAATTCATAATTGATAATTGATAATAAAAGAATATAAAAATTGCTTTTTCGTACTTGAATAAGCTTTTTTTACTTCTGGTATAGATTGTCATTAATCAATTATTATCCATTATCCATTATCCATTAATGAAAAGTTCTTAACTGTTGATTTAAGCAACCTCAGTAATTTTCAGGATTTTTCCACCTGTTTTTTGAATGCTGTTGATTTTTGCAGTTAGCTGTTCATAAGATACTGTATAAGTTGTTGCACTTCGCTTAACAACAGGACCAATACCAGTTTTAGTAACTGAGATTTCAAAACGTTTAATTGTATTGCTATAAGGTCCACTTACAGATACAGGTTCTGTAATTTTCGTACCCATGTTAGCAGCTAAATCTAAAGTCAATCGGGAAGGCTTATTTCTGTCACTTGTAGCATATCCTCGTTCCAGAGCAAATGTCCGATTAAAGGTTACATTTTTCATGCCAACTACAGTGGTAGTACCTTGTGGGTATGGAACAATATTTTCCCCAAAATTTTGAATATATTCGTCGCTATTTGTGTAAGAATCAATTTCTGCTTCGTATCCTTCTCCATTACATATACGAACGTGTTCAGAAATTTCTGCCTGGTCTTCAGGAGCACGACCTAATATATGCTTAAAGTTTAGTTCTACGAATCCATAAGGAGAAGATGATTCAAAAAACAAAGAGAAATATAGTTCTGATTTAGCAACCATATTAACAAATTGACGGACAGAAATTTCTCCGTTTTTCAGAAATGATTCGGCGCTAGTTAGACGTTGACTCTCCATTACATGGAGATTTCCCAATACTTGCTTATAAACAGCTCTAATCACAACTTCTTTTTCATCTTCTGTGGCATTAGAACGTAGTTCTATTGGATCAATTTTGTCTACCCAAAGTGACATTTTAACTCCTCTATTCTATTTCAAAGATTTTGATTTTTTTCTATACTATCCTTGCAGTGTTCATAGGTCATAGCTAATCGTTAATCATATTATAAACAGAATAACTATCAACCATGAACTACTGCAAATTTTTTAAAAAATTTTACCCTTTCTTATCCTGGATATAATTACTAAATTATAACAACTTCATTGTTTAATTTCAATTTTAGTTATTAGTAACTTAGCAACTAACCAATTGAGGCAAAATGAGTAAATAATTTTCTGATTTTAACCCCTAGTTGATAGGAGTAATACTGGCAATAACTCCACCCTGCTGATGAATCCTTTGATACTCTTTAGAAAGTTGATCAAAAGGCACCAAAAACACCTTATTGCTACGGCGGAATTTGGAAACACGATTTACTACCTTTGAGCTATAGTTTGTTACTTCAATGCGGTAAACTTTACCACCAGAACTAGCTCCTACTCCATGTCTACTTCTAGCACCTAAAGCTGTATCTTGGAATGACCAACCATCGGAACCACCAGAAGGAGGAACTACTGCCAAAGGTGTTTCTTGAATCACATATTTATTCAAAGCAGGGCTTTTTCCAGCTAAACTTCCTTTTAAGTCGCTGCTGGAAGCTCCACGCAATAGTTGGAACATATGGGTAAAACCAACCATTTTTTTGCCAGTTTGGGTTTTGTATCCTCGATAATAAGGAACAATATTTTCCCCATAAGCACTACTATATTCGTCACTATCAATGTAGGAATCAATATCAGCTTCAAAGCTTTTTTCATCCAGAATTTTGCTATGAAGTTTCATGTCATCGTAGCCATCGGGAGCGCGACCTAAAAAGTGCTTAAAATTTAATTCAACTGCACGATAGCGGGGGCAAGTATCAAAGAACCGAGAACGATACAAGTCAGAGCGTCCAACTTGACGTACAAATTCACGGACAGTAATTTCGCCTTCTTTGAGTTTGGACTCTGCTACACTGAGTCTTTCACTATCCATGACGTAAGCATTGCCCAGAACTTGCCTATAGACAGCTCGAATCACAGTTTCTACTTCTTCTGATGAACGTCCGGGCAACAGTTCTACGGGTTCTGTATCTTCAAAAAGGCCAACCCCTAACTGAGATGCAGGTCCAAAAACCATTTGAACTATCTCCTAGATCTAATAAGGTTTGCTGAAAAAAATGTATTTTTTAGTTACAAAACTGAAAAATTTGGACTCATTGCTAAAATCTATTCCTGAAGTAGGAGTAGAATTGTATAGACCTATGAGCCTATTTTTTTAAGTTTTATACTTTTGTGACGTTCTCTCCCGCTAAATCGAAGATTATAGGGGGAGCTTCTCCTCCTCACGGATGGAGCTTCCTGTCTTGCCGGCTGACTGCTGTCTACGCCTCCACAGGCAGCAACGATGAGACCCACCGCCGTCTTGTGCTAAAAATTATGTACTCACCTAGTTTCCTTCAAGAAATGACCTTCTGACGGAATAACTAAAGTTCTCTGAGTTTAACTCCATATCTTGAGTTGTCTAGGTTCAGCAATCAGGTGCGTATTACCGCCACTCCTAATCTTAGTCAAGAGGATCATAATTATTGGCATGTTGTCAACAGAAAAACTTGACAAGTTTGATACCAATATCTGTTTTTTTTGTGGGTCGTGATTCCCCTCCCGTTAAATCTGTCGATTATCACGGGAGATCCCTCGCAACATTGAATTGAAATATACACTACTACCAGGCTCTTAATTATGAATAATTATAAAGTTTTGTAAGCGTATAGAAATATACGCTGGATCTTTTCTCATCCAAGATTGTAAGCTAGCAATTAAGCTAAAAAATTATTCTTGTAGTTTAATATTTAGTAATTTTCAGTAAAAATTAGACATCTCCAGAAAAGAGGGAATAGGGAATAGGCAATGGGTAATTTCAGTTATCAGTTAGCCTCTTGCCTCCTGGGTCGGAGCTGCGCTAACAGAGGAACTGCCTCTTTCAGAGGAGCTTCGCTAACTTAACAGTTAGCCTCTTGCCTCCTGGGTCGGAGCTGCGCTTTATCCTGACGGACTGCTCCGCTTTCCATGTCGCGCAGCGAAACAGAGGAACTGCCTCTTGCAGAGGAACTTCGTTAACGTTAACAGTTATCAGCGCACCTCCGACTTTAGTCGAAGGCTTGAAATACTGAATTAAATATTTTTTTCATCCTCTTAAAAGGGGAGGCTTTGGACCTCTTTTTTTGGTAATAGGGGGAAGTAATTCATAATTTCTTGATAATAATTGATTTTATTTTTGATTTTTGGATCGGAATGTTGCGCCAAAAGCTTTTTAAAGAATAAAGTAATTACTAAGGTTAGCTTATTACCTTTTTATTTTCTGCGGAATGCAGGGAAAACATAACTTTTAATTCTGGTTAGAGACTAATTATTTATAAACGTGAACAGTTAATAATTCATAGCTGACTGCTGACTGCTGAATACTGAATACTTATTAGGAATCAAAATACTAAAAACTTTAGTTGATTTGAGATTTTATTTATCGGGTATTTTGTCAATAAGTTCTTAAACTTAAAGATGATTCATTAATTGATAATGGATAATTGATAATTACAAGAAGGTTAAAACCGTTACGGAATTGAATATCGGGAAATATCCTAGCACTTTTTTTCCCCTATCCAAGGGGAGCCTTTAAACCAGAATTATTAATTATTAATAATTAATAATTGGGTAAAATTTTAAATTATTAGTATCCAAAATTTTCCTAGTGCAGAATGGCGGAAATAACTGACCAGTTACAAAATCCTAAAAGCCTTACTAATTAATAATGCTTGAATTTTGAATTTTGAATTTTGACTTCCGCGTAGCGGCACTAGAGCGAAGCAAATAGGGGATAAAAAAAGTTTCAATTCAGTATTTCAATCCCGATACAGAGAGTCAGAGGTACTGATAACTCTTAAACTTTGCGTAGCATTCCGCAGGAAAGGAAAGTTCCTCTGTAAGAAGCTAACTGATAACTGATAACTGATAACTGATAATTGAAATAACCCTTGTGATAGATTTAGAATGTTTAGCTTATAGTGTAGGTCACGCAGATGATGGAATATGTCTGCTAGTTCGGATTGGAGTACACCGGATTTTATTAGATTGTGGTATTACCGATATTTCATTATTAACTAATGAAATAAAACAACAACCTCCTGCAGATATTGTCCTATGTAGTCATGCACATTCAGATCATGCTCAAGGACTTTTGCCACTTCATCAAACTTTTCCAAAATTGCCAATATATGCTAGTGAGGCAACAACTAAACTTCTACCTCTAAATTGGCCAGAAATTCCTATTTCTGAAATCCCTAATTTTTGTCAACCTTTACCTTGGCACTCACCAGTAGAACTTCGTACTGGTCTAACTGTAGAGCTTTTTCCAGCAGGTCATTTACCAGGAGCAACAGCTTTTCTCCTCACCTATACTGGAAAAAATCGAACCTATAAACTCTTATATACAGGAGATTTCTTTTTATCAAACAGTCGTTTGGTTGAAGGTCTACCTTTAGGAAATTTACGAGGACTCAAGCCAGATGTATTAATAATTGAAGGTAACTATGGCACTGCCCGTTATCCACATCGGCGACAATTAGAGAATAACCTGGCCGAAAAGATATATCAAGCTATTATTTCAGGAACTTCAGTTATCTTACCTACCCCCCCTTTAGGATTAGGACAAGAATTGTTGATGCTTCTACGCAGTCACCATTATTTTACAGGCCGCGATTTAGATATTTGGGTAGAGGAAAAAGTAGCCAGAGGTTGTGACCTTTATTTAGAACTATTGTCCCAATTTCCCACAACTGTACAAAATTTTGCTCAACATCAACCTCTATTTTGGGACGAAAAAATAAAACCGCGTGTGCTGAGGCGATCGCCAGGAAAATTACCTTCCACAGAAAAGCCTTATATCCTCATTGCAGACAAGGATACTGATTTGAGCCAATACGTTATTAATCAAGATAATTCTGTTATTATCTTACTACCAGAAAGACCTGGAAAGACATCACAGGAGTTTAATTTTGCTTATACCGAAACATATCTTCTGACAGATCATTGTGATGGACTTGGTACAACACAGTTAATTCATAACTTACGTCCTCAACATATAATTTTTGTTCATGGCGGTCCTAATTATTTAGCTGACCTTACTAACCTTGAAGAGTTACGCAACCGTTATAAACTACACTCTCCAGCTAATGGTAGATTAGTAGAGTTACCAATAGGTGAAACTTTTATAGTACCTACATTACCAGAAACTAATTATGAAGGGGAATTAAATGAATTAGAGACAGAGGTAATAATTTCGTTACCTCAAAGTATTACAAATGATAATCGTTGGCCAACTTTTGCTGATACAGGTCTTGTAGAAGTTCGTTGGCAAGGAGAAGAACTGGTAATTAGAGGAATATCCCAACGAGAAATTCTTAGTCAAACTAGCGATCGCTTGCTCTCTCCTGAGTTACATTGTTGTGGTAATTGTGTACATTACCGAGGACAACGTTGTTCCAATCCTGTTTCAGCTCTATATGGCTTTAGGGTAACATCTGATGGGTACTGTCCTATGTTTGAGTCGCTTCATTTTCCTTTTACTTCTAACGGAGAGAGCAATAAAAATGACTAATTCATCAATTTTAACTATAATAAGACATATTTCTATGTATTTAACTAAAATAATTTAGTCATTAATCATCTATCTGAGATATCTCAATTATTCTTGTTGATTTGATTCTGGATAGTGGTTGCGAATCTGTTCAGCTTCTGGACAATCTTCAGATACTAGAGGATCGATATTACCCCTGGGCACGGACGCTAGTTTTTGGGTAATAGCCCCTATACTTTCTAAACGGACCATTTCTTCCCAAGAACAGATTTCATCTTCTTCATCTGTTTCGTAGCGTATCGTTACTAAATCTCCCTCTATATCCAATATTTTTGCTTGTTCTATCCAACGCTGCTGATCTCGCAAGAAAATACATACCTCACGACCATCACAACAAAGTTGATATATCTTGCGTTGTAGCATTGGCTTTTTATACTCCCAATCAATAACTTGGTCAAATGCAAATGTATTTATGAAAAATTACTTACTGGAAAGCTTGACAAATAAAAATTTTCTCTTTACTGTCATTTATATTGATGACCATCTTTCGTGTATCAAGCCTAGAATTACTAGGAATATATAAATTGTATCACAAGCTTGGTATTGATTGGCATTCATCACTATCTAAAATGAAACATTATTAGAGTAATATTTTTGCCAAGGTTATGTTAACTGTTCAACTTGCAATCTCAAAGGATTGTTCCAGCAATCTTTTTTCATTGTGAGACTAAATTAGTAGCACTTAAATCTACTATAGCGCAGATGCCAGCTTTTCGCCTAAGTTATTATTTTAAAATGTGACCGTTAGACCATCTCCGTATAGGAGTTTAGGAATGAGAATTAAATCAAGTCCATAATTTATAATTTTTATTTTATTTTATTTTAAAGAACTCAGATGATATGGAGTTTGGGCAATTTAACTTTTGTAGATCATAAAATCCTTACTCCTTAGTTAACTTTACATAATCATAATAACACTACATTAATTATTTGAGTGTTTAGGTTTTGCCAAAGCTTTTGGCGGATTGACTTAACTAAGTGTATATCATTATTTTTGCTAGAATATATAGAGGCATAATAGTCACTTCCTTTATTTAGATTTCTGTTGATGGTAATCATTGTCCATTGCATTACTAAGTGCTTCTTCCTTCATATTTAGTTAAACTTGCATTCAGGCACTACCAAAAAAAACTTAATATTTCATTTCATATGTTCTCATCCTCAAATCATCAACACCATAATTTATAATTTTAGGCTAAAATATATTCACATTTTTCGCTAATCATAATAATTGAATATATTTTGGATTTGCAAATTTAACAGAAACATGATTTTTTTACTTCTATAATAGACCTCTCCGGAAAAGATGGAGTAGGGAGTAGGGAGTAGGGAGTAGGGAGTAGGGAGTAGGGAGTAGGGAGTA
>NZ_JBNHEQ010000196.1:0-8642 GCF_050016015.1 Dapis hubbardiae BLCC-M172 | reverse complement strand
AGATATCTAATACACCCCATCTCCCTATCTCCCCATCTCCCCATCTCCCCATCTCTCTCCTCTGTTTTCATATAAGAGAGTAAGGGAGATTGAATATTGAAGTAATTATAAAATTATCAAATATATTATATAACCGGATTCTATATAGAAGCCCTAACAGTATCTCCAGAAAATAGGTCGGAGGGAGAAGTAATTGATAAAAAATGGGTGAGAATTAATTTGAGGATTGGATGAGTGGGAGATATCTAATACACCCCATCTCCCCATCTCCCCATCTCCCCATCTCCCCATCTCCCCATCTCCCCATCTCTCTCCTCTGTTTTTAAATAGATCCCTTCAGGGGTTCTATAGAATACCGATGCTACCCGACATGATATGAGGCGTGAAAAAGATATAGATTTTTTGCAGGAGTAAGTAATAGGCAATAGCTCCAGAAGGTGACCAGCAAAAAATTTTTAGAGAGACTTTTTGATTTTCTGGAAATATGGACTACGGAGATATCAACTACGGAGATATCTAATACGGAGATATCTAATACGGAGAGAGCCACTACATAATTATACTTAAGACGTCTCACAGAGACTTTTGTGAAGATTCGATGAAGAGAAAATAGGAATTTAATGAAGATTCGGTAAAGATGTGAGGAAAATCTGTTTTTGCTCTTGCGGTCTTCCAAAAGAAGATAATAAGGTGAGTTCATCAAACAAATCTTATGTATTCCCACAAAAAAGGCGAATAGTAAAGATTTAATCCTAAAGTACGAAAATTATAGCTGAGTTAACCAATGCCAATAGTCCTATATCCAAAACAAACCCGCAACTAGACGAATTTTTATCTAAGCAATTTGGCTTAGTTTTTATCTAAGCAATTTGACTTATTGTCTAAATATAGGAGTACCCATTATTTGTCTCTGTTCCAGATATATCACTATCAATACCGTTAATCAAATTAATTGTAGTTTTTTCTCTCAAAACTTAACACTAACTTGATGAAAAATGTTACAAAAATCTATTTTGGGGCAACAATTAATCGAGAACAAGCAATAGAACTTGGTAGCAAAAATTAACGCCAAAAATTAGTATAACACCATTGATTTTTTCAAAAAATGTATCAAAACTTTTGCGGTTTGATATAAAAGGGTAAATATGTTAATATAAAGCACACTGTTACAGTAAAAATCCTTGTGAATCCTGATATTTAATATTTTTTTTTGGCCAAATATTAATAAATCAATTAATATATATAGATAACAATGAAAAAAATATCAACATACGATCGTTCAGCTGCATCTACACAGGAAAACTCAGCAATTATAGTAACTATTTTAGAAAAATTAATAAAGCAGCAAATAGATACTACTATAGCTTCTGAGTTGATAAAAAATTCTCAGACCAATAAATTTAACCTTGGTGATGAGTTAATTAAAAATGAATTTGGGATTAATAATTTTATTTATCTAGTATGCGAAGGTAGAGTAAGAATTTTAGCTTTTGACTCAGAACAACAAGAAGAAATACCAGTAGATGTTTTAGAAACAGGAAAAATATTTGGTGGAGACCATTTATTCGCAGACAATATCAAACTTTATCGGGCGATCGCTGCCAGTCAAGGCCAAATAGCAAAAATTGACCTGACCAAACTACAACCATTACTCAAAAAACTACCCCAACTGGAACAAAACCTACAGGAACAAACACAACAACGACAATGCCAAATCTTTCTTAAAACTTGCACAGAATGGCGATCGCTCCCAAGTCATCAACTACGTCCCATATTGCCCCACTTTCAGCAAATACAAATACCCGCAGGAGAAAAACTCACAACAGTAACTCCAGGGGAAACCGCACATTATTGGCTAAATGGTGGTCAAATTTCTACAACCGAAACTGAAATACCAACCTTTCCCAGTTGGGGTTATCCTGAAAAAACACCTACAGACTGGCAAGCAGAAACACAACTATCACTTTACAAACTACCTAAACAACAATGGGATGAACTTACATCCTTATTAACGAACCCAAATAAAACTCCTCTGAAGAAATCAGTCACCATCCATTCTCCACAAATCACCACTGCCAATACCCCAGAGCCAACCCCAGAAAAATCTCAGTCCCCACCCAAAGAAAACAAAGTTCTTTTTCCAAAACCAATTAACCGCCGAGTGCTGGATATTTTTGCCCACTATCCAATGATTTTCCAGCAATCATCCTCAGATTGTGGGGCAGCTTGTTTAGCTATGATTAGCCAATATTGGGGTAAACGCTTCAGTATTAACCAACTACGAAACTTGTCGAATGTGGGGCGCTCCGGTGCTTCCCTCAAAAATCTCGCTAAAGCAGCAGAAAGTCTAGGATTTCAATCTAGACCTGTACGAGCATCTCTAAGTCGTCTAGAAGAGCAAACAGATCCTTGGTTTGCTCACTGGGAAGGAATGCACTATGTGGTTGTCTACAAAGTAAAAGGTAAACAAGTTTTAATTGCAGACCCAGCAATGGGCAAAAAATGGTTAAGTCGTTCAGAATTTCTGGGAAGTTGGAGTGGTTACGCCCTGCTATTGCAGCCTACTCAAGAATTACGAAATGCTGAAACAGGTAAAGTATCTCTAGGCAATTTCTTCAATGTTTTGTGGCCATATCGCAATACTATCCTGCAAATTATTCTGATGTCTGTATTGATTCAAGTATTTGGCCTCGTCACACCCTTCTTTACCCAAGTTATTCTTGACCAAGTAGTTGTTAACAAAAGTCTCAGTGCCCTCAATATTTTTGCTTTAGGGAGTTTAATGTTTGGAATTGGAGGTCTTGCCCTGGGAATAACCAGACAATATTTACTTCAGTATTTTTCCAATCGAGTTGATCTGACTATGGTTTCTGGTTTTATCAGTCACGCTTTGAGATTACCGATGAAATTTTTTGAATCTCGGAGGGTGGGTGACATTATTACCAGGGTTCAAGAAAATCAGAAAATTCAACGTTTTCTGATTCGTCAGGTGGTGATGTCTTGGTTAGATTTTCTCACCGGGATGGTTTATTTGGGATTGATGTTTTATTACAACCCAAAGTTAACTTTATTGGTCTTGGCCTTGATTCCACCGATAGCTATTTTAACTTTGGTTGCTACTCCTTTTTTGCGCAAGGTGTCGCGGGAAGTTTTTAATGCTGCCGCAGATCAAAATTCATCTTTGGTGGAAATGATGACCGGAGTATCTACAATCAAAGCTACGGCAACTGAAAAGGAGTTACGCTGGCGGTGGGAAGAGGATTTAACTAAGTCTCTGAATGTTGGTTTTAAGGCCCAAAAGTTGGGAAATCTTTTACAGTTTAGCAATGGGTTAATTAATAGTATTGGTAGTACAGTTTTACTCTGGTTTGGATGTTTTTCGGTGATTCAGGGGGAACTGAGTATTGGTCAGTATGTGGCTTTTAATATGATGATTGGTAAGGTGATTACCCCGTTTATGGTGTTAGTGAATCTGTGGGATGAGTTGCAGGAGATTTGGATTTCTGTGGAAAGGTTGAATGATGTGTTGGGAGCAGAACCTGAAGAGATACCTGGCAAGGAAATGTTCGCGTTGCCACGGTTACGGGGAGATGTGAAGTTTGAGAATGTTACCTTTCGTTATGATGAAGACCAGGAGAGGAATACACTTCAGAATATTTCTTTTGATGCCAGAGCGGGGCAGACTATTGCTATTGTGGGGCGCAGTGGGTCTGGTAAAAGTACCTTGGTGAAGTTGTTGCAGAGTTTGTATTATCCCAACAGTGGGCGAATTTTAATTGATGGCCATGATATTCGTAATGTTTCGCCTCCGTCTTTGCGATCGCAACTTGGTGTTGTGCCTCAAGACTGTTTTTTGTTTTCGGGGACTATTGTGGAAAATATTAGTATGTATGGTGATGATGTACCTTTATCAGAGGTGATAGAGGTGGCAAAACTGGCAGAGGCTCATAGTTTTATTCAGGATATGCCTTTGGGATATAACACTAAAGTGGGCGAGCGGGGCTCGTCTCTATCAGGGGGGCAACGTCAACGGGTGGCGATCGCCCGCGCTTTATTGGGTGACCCTCGAATTGTGATTTTGGATGAGGCGACTAGCTCTTTGGATACGGACTCAGAGCGGAGGTTTCAGGAGAATTTAGCCAGGATTAGTCGTGATCGGACTACTTTTATTATTGCTCATCGTCTATCTACGGTCAGAAATGCCGACCAAATTTTAGTTATAGATAAAGGAATTTTGTTGGAGCAAGGTACTCATGAGGAATTGATAGCTCTTGGTGGGTTGTATTATCACTTAGCCCAACAACAGCTTGACCTTTAATTCTAAAAATGGTAATAACACACCGAGTAAATACTGAATTTATGTAAATATGTGTTACATTTATTTCTGAAAGTCGATCGACTTTTATCCGTTTACTTTACTAATTATTCAAAGAGAAATTAATCTTAAAAGATATATTTCTCACGGTCAATCTATTTTTGAAATCCGAAAAGATTAAGAATTGTAGATCTAAAATTATGAAGAGTTTGTGGAAAATTTTTACATAGATAAAAAAACTTAAACTATTACTTATATTCGTATATAAGCTATGATTTTTGACATTTTTCAGAATATTTCTAGACAATTCAAATAGGAATTATGTATTTTTGATAAAAGATAATCGTTAATAGAAAATCAAATAACTTAATTAGGCTACACAACTTCAAATTAATTGTAAAAAACTGCCAATTTGGCAAATAGAAGCCGAATATTAAGTTAGTATGGTTACGGAGGGAAAAATAATAAATAATACAATTTTTCAAAAAAGTTTAACAGCTTGAAACAAAGATCAAAAAAAGAAGGGTGAGTCCATGGATGATCAGACTAAATCAGAAGCAGAATACGATCAAAACAATGAATCTACTAAAAGCTGGAATTTACAGGATATAAATGCAGAGTACGATGAAATAGATGAATTAGCAGCCTCTATCTATGGAGGAATAGCAACATCAGTTAGGGGACCACAGTTACCCACACCTGCTCAAAGTCAGGACAGAGCAACACCGAATGAAAATGTTAATACTTCCAATTGGTCACCATTTGTCCAAAATTTGCTTGATAAACCAACAGCAGCATTTCCCCGGCAAGTACTATTAGGGGGTATGGCTTTCTGTATGGCTTTCGGTGCTTGGGCATGGTTTGGCAAAATTAATGAAGTAGGGCAAGCACGGGGGGAGTTAGTTCCACAGGGACAAGCTTACAAAGTACATCCGGTGGAGATGGGAAAAGTAGCTAACATCCCTGTAAAAGAGGGAGATACAGTAAAAGCAGGTCAAGTTTTGCTTGAACTAGAGACGAAACTGGCGGGAATAGAAGTAAAGCGACTAAAGCAACAGCAAGTTGCTTATGAAAAAGAGTTAGTTCAGAAACAAGGTTTGCTCGACAGACTGAGGATGGAAGCCAAAAGTAGAGATGCTGTGGCAAAGGCAGATATGAGAACCCAGTCAGTAGCGATCGCTCAAGCAGAAAAAAATGTGGACACTACGCAGGCGATGCTGAATCAGTTACAGTCAGATGTGGCGGCATTACAGAAACGATACATAACTCTCAAACCTTTAGCAGATAAAAGTCTGGAGTTATTGGCACAACTGCAAGCTGACGTGGATGCTTCTAGGGAAAGACGACAACAGCTAGAACCAATTGAAAGTCAAACAGATAAGTTACTGGAACAACTGAAAGCTGATGTAGATGCTTCTAGAAAAAGAAGGCAAGAACTTGCTCCACTATCAGACAAAACCCAAGAGTTGATTAAGCAACTCAAAGCAGATGTAGTAGAACATCAGCAACGGGTAGAAGCATTACAGCCTCTGGTCGAGGAGGGAGCAATGTCAAAGGAACGTTTATTTCAAGCCCAACAAGCACTGCGCGATCGGCAACAGGCTCTAGTTCGGGCGCAGTTATCTGAGAAAACTCAGGCTCAGGAACGCTTGTTTTCAGCTGAACAAACTTTACGCGACCGAGAAAATGCCATTATTCGGGCACAGTTATCTGAGAAAACTCAGAGCAGGGAACGGTTGTTTTCAGCCGAACAAGCTTTGCGCGACCGAGAAAATGCCATTATTCGGGCACAGTTGTCAGAGGAAACCCAGGCCAGGGAAAGGTTGTTTACAGTGGAACAGAATTTACGAGATCGGCAAACCCAAATAACTGAAACCGAAGGCAAATTAAAGCAAGCATTGGCAGAAGCACAGCGGCTAAAAGCCCAACTTTCCCAAAAACAGGCACAAGCACAAACAACTCAGTTAGAAATGGAGCAACGTATTCAGCAGTTAGAAGTTGAGTTAACTCAACTGAAAGCAAGAATTAGTGAAAATAAAAATTTACTTGCCACTGCTGAGACTAGGTTGAAGGAACGGTTTGTTTATGCGCCTGTGAGTGGGGTGCTACTTTCTCTGAATGTTGGTAATAGTGGTGAGGTTGTGCAACCTGGGCAAACTATTGCAGAAATAGGCCCTCAAGACGCCCCACTGGTTTTGTCTGCTAAGTTACCTAATCCCGAAGCTGGATTTATCAGAGTGGGGATGCCAGTGCAACTTAAGTTTGATGCTTATCCTTATCAAGATTATGGACTAATATCTGGCAAGGTTTCCTCTCTTTCTCCTGATACAGACCAGGATGCACAAATGGGAGATGTTTATCAAGTTGAAATTACCTTAGAGCGTAACTATGTGACAGAAAATGGTGAAAAGATTAGCTTTAAACCTGGTCAAACTGCGAGCGCGGACATTATTATTCGTCGCCGTCGCATTGCAGATGTTTTATTAGACCCAATTAAGCAATTAAAAGCAGAAGGCATCAATTTTTAATAGCACTTTCAAATTTTGTTAAATTCATTAGAAAAAATCTGGAGATAAAATTATGAGTTCTGAATTACTGTATCGTCAAAGCAAATTAGATAAAATAATGACTCGCGAACAGTTTGATTTAATTATTGAAGCCATACTTGCTGGCAAGTATTCTTGGGCTTGTGTTTTAATCTTACGTTTTGGTGGTCATAACCCCCTCGACTACATTCCCTATCGTACATTTAATCGGTTAATCAAAGAAAATTGTAAAGGTTGTAAACCGAGTAAACACAGAAAGCGAGGTGAAGATGAAATGGAATGTGGTGGTGAAAATAATGATTCAAAAGTTACAAGTATTGCCGATAAAAAAGCCAAATACACTCAAAATAAACAGGTATCAAGCGATCGTAAAAATCAGCAAGATGCCCTAGCAATCTAATTTAATTGATCAGCAGGTAAATAAATCCTGAATATGGATATGGATGTGAATACCCTCGGTAGCAACTTGATTAAAATGCTATTAGAGGGTTGATTTTTCATAAATATTCTCTGAATGGAATTTGTTGGTGAAAATAATGATTCAAAAGTTACAAGTATTGCCGATAAAAAAGCCAAATACACTCAAAATAAACAGGTATCAAGCGATCGTAAAAATCAGCAAGATGCCCTAGCAATCTAATTTAATTTATCAGTAGGTAAATAAATCCTGAATATGGATGTGAATACCCTCGGTAGCAACTTGATTAAAATACTATTAGAGGGTTTATTTTTCACAAATATTGTCTGATTTATTACTGTAGAAATATGTGGTTTACCACGAATAAATCATATCTCTGATTTATAAAATATGTCAATATTTATCTATATAAAATCTGCCAAAATGGCAATAAATCATCAAAGTTATAAATTTGCCAAAATGGCAACCAAACTCTAGTTAAATTATCTATTATAAAAACAGTTATGACATAAATTGGTAGAATGGTGATGATTAATAACCAATCTATAACAGATATAGATATTATCAATTCCCTCAAACAAGATGTTCAATACAAGCAAATTTGGCAACGAATCTTAAATCAAAAAGTTATAGAGAAAGCTGCTCAGGAAAGAGGGATAACTGTATCTCCAGAAGAAATACAGTCAGAAGGCGATAGCCTGAGAATGGAAAAGAAATTATATAAAGTATCTGATACCATTGCTTGGCTTGCAGAACAAATGATTACAGTAGAAGATTTGGAAGCCGGAATTGGCGCTCGCTTACTTTCTCAGAAACTAGCAGAGAATTTGTTTAAAGAGGAAGTCGAGAAATCCTTTGCTCAAAATCGCATTAATTATGACCAGGTATCATTATATCAAATCATTATTAGCGAACCTCGACTTGCCCAAGAAATATATTATCAAATCAAAGAGCAAGAAATCAGCTTTTATGATGCTGCTCACTGTTATCATATAGACGAAAACCGACGGCAATTTTCTGGTTATGAAGGTCAACTTCACCGTTGGAGTTTAAAACCAGAAATGGCAGCAGCAGTATTTAGTGCTAAACCAGGAGTGGTAATTTCCCCTCTTAAAACAGATCAAGGATATCATATTTTGATGGTAGAAAAATTTATCCAGGCCGAGTTAACAGAGGAAAGATACCAAGAAATTTTGAATAATATGTTTAAGCAGTGGTTAGCTAACGAAGTTAACTATATGTTATATAATCAAATTGAGCCGGAAGAAATTAATGAGTCAAAGCAGCAAATAACTTAAGGATGCACAAAATGGATAATTGATAATTGATAATTGATAATTGATAATTGATAATTGATAATTGA
>NZ_JBNHEQ010000195.1:2375-93473 GCF_050016015.1 Dapis hubbardiae BLCC-M172 | reverse complement strand
AAATGCGTTTTCCGTTCCGGAATGCTCCGCAAACATGTCGCGCAGCGATACGTCCGTACGGGAGAAGTCAAAATAAGGATAATCAAAGATTAAATTGTCTCAAATCAGCAAAAAGGTAATTCTCTCAAGGTAATTACTTAATAACTGAAGTATTAATTAAGTATAGCATTAATACATGGGAATTGGTATAACTACCCAAATTTTTCAGTTATAAATGTTTTTTCTACCAAATTAAAATAGTAAGCATTCAGCCGTCAGCTATTACCTATCAGCTTCCCGGAAATATCTACATTCCCAGCCACACAATATATGATATGGGTTGACAACTCAAACCTCGTTTTTCTACTTCAATTTCAATTTCTGGCTTGAAAATGTACTATAAGTTAAAAGATTTGCTTGATTCATAATTACAGCTAATAGCTGAATGCTTACCTTAAAGGAAAATTTTTGATTTTATCCCCTATCCAAGGGGAGACTTTAAACCTGAATTATTTAATGATTAATTATTTGGTAACTTTAGTTATGAATCAACCTTATTTTGGCTGACTAACAACTAGAGGAAGACTTTTAAAAATAATACTTATTTTTATAGTAATTCGAAATATTTTGTCAGAAGTTTTATAGTAGTTAATTTAAGCTAAAAGCATTTGAAATTATGACTTATGAATCCTAACTGCTGACTGCTGACTCCTAACTACTACCAAAATATGACAACTAAAATAGAATTGCTATCTATAATGATAAATGCTATACCTTCAAAATAAAAACTCAAGGAAAGTTTTTCATCATAAGCAGAAATTTTTCCAGTTTTCACTTGAATAATGCTCAGTTTTCCAACTTTCCTTGTAGCTAAGTAATATTTAATTTTTGCTCTAATTTATTTCTCAAACCTAGACATAAAAATGATCTAGGTATTAATCTACTAAACTCAACAAAAATTCACACCACTTTTAAATTAATTATTGTTCTAAAATTTGACAAATTTTCTAAGTTAAATCAGACCAAATATTATCCTTAATCATGTTCATCCATCAAACCTATAGCTGATAGAGGACGATAGGTATAACTAGGAGATTTTGAAGTTTTTTGAATGTCTTCTTTAATTTGTTCCAGATCTATATAACGGTCAGAAACATTAATCAAACTATCGCTAGTCATAGCTCTAAGACTAACAACTTCAACCCTAACACCTCTATAACTAACAGCATCTACAGCATAGGCTAAATCTCCATCTCCACTAACTAATACAGCAGTGTCATAAGAACCTACTAAAGCCATCATATCAACAGCAATTTCTACATCAAGATTAGCTTTTTTAGAACCATCTGGTAATTGTACTAAGTCTTTAGAAATTACCCGATAACCATTACGACGCATCCACAACAAAAATCCTTGCTGTTTTTCATTAGTACGATCTACTCCAGTATAGAAAAAAGAACGTAGGAGACGAGAACCTCCTGTAAGACGTGAAAGAAGTTTCGTATAATCTATCTCAATTCCTAACTGCAAAGCAGCATAAAATAAGTTAGATCCATCAATAAAAATAGCTACTTTGCCACGATTTTCTAGAACTTGTTCTGGTGTAAATATTTCATTACACTCTATTTGTATTTGTTGATGATTCAACATTGTTTTTAACCTCAGTTTTTTATGAAATAAAGAAATTTAATTCTTAATCAGAAGATAATTTGTAAGAGAAAAAACAGGCTATGTAATTTGAAAAAACAATAGTTACCAATGGATGATTGATAATAGATGATTGATAATTAATCCCTAAAGGTTTAAATCCTATCCTTTTAAGGATCAAAAAGTGCTAGTGCCGCTACGCGGAATTCAAAATTCAAAATTCAAAATTCAACCATTATTGGTTAGTAAGGCTGACCGATTTTGTAACTGGTCAGTTATTTCTGCCATCCTGCACTAGGATATTTCCCGATATTCAATTCCCGTATGGTTTTAACCAGAAGCAATTATCCATTATCAATTAATTAATATTAGCTTTTTAAGCAACAGTTTCTATCAGTTCTAGTCTTTGAAAAACAGGTTGAGGTTGCCCCAGAATTTGATTTCCTGGTAGAGTGCCCCAACTTACTTGTTTAACAAAAATTTCTGAACTATTAATTACTGATTTATCGTTAAAATCATTTGAGAAACCTAGTTGCTGATAGATAGCATTGCTAATATTAGGAATGATCGGCGATAAAAGATAAGCTGCTAATCTAACAGACTCCAACACAGAATATAACACCTCTGCTACAGTTTCTAATTGACCCTGTTTATATAAACTCCACGGAGCAGTTTCGTCTATATATTTATCGCAGGCTCTAGCCAAAACTAATACCGCTTCACAAACTTTACTAAAAGCCAAAGAAGCATAAGCTTGAGTAACTTCTTCACCCAAACTAATACCTATTTTTTTAAGTGAATGAGAAACCTCTATTTTCTCACCATTAATATTAGGAATTTGACCATTAAAGTATTTATGAGCCATTTTCAGGGTACGATTTAGTAAATTCCCCAAACCATTTGCTAAGTCAGCATTGAGCACATTGATAAACCGGGTTTCACTAAAATCACCATCAACTCCAAATTCAATTTCTTTGAGAAAATAATAACGAACTGCATCAGAGCCGTACTTTTGGATTAATTCAAAAGGATCTAAAGTATTGCCTAATGATTTCCCCATCTTTTTGCCATCTTTGGTCAAAAATCCATGTCCAAATACACGCTCAGGCAGAGGTAAATCTGCTGACATTAGCATTGCTGGCCAATAAACAGCATGGAAACGTAATATATCTTTCCCAATTAGGTGCAGATTAATTGGCCACCACTTTGATAAAGCATTCTCTAGGGTGGGTTCACTATCAGGATCTAAAAGGGCTGTAACATAACCCAATAGAGCATCAAACCAAACATATATGGTATGGTTGGGATCGATAGGTAGTTGAAAGCCCCAATCTACATTAACTCTAGAGATTGAAAAGTCTTGTAATCCTTGTTTGACAAAGCTTAAGACTTCATTCCGACGGCTTTCGGGTTGAATAAATTCTGGCCTTTGTTGGTAGAAAGCTTCTAGTTGTTCCTGATACCTAGAGAGACGAAAGAAGTAGTTTTGCTCATCGCGCCATTCTACTTTTTGGTTAGTGTGAATAGCACAATATTTATCTTCTAGAAGTTCTCGCTCTTCTTTAAATTCTTCACAAGATACGCAATACCATCCTTGTTGCTGACTTAAGTAGATATCGCCTTGATCCCAAACTCTTTGGAAAAATTCTTTGACAATTTTTTCGTGGTTAGATGCAGTAGTACGACTAAAACGGTCATACTGAATATTTAGTTGTTGCCAAAGAGATTCAAATCCTGTAACTACTGAGTCACAGTGTTCTTTCGGGGATCTTCCTTTGCTTTGAGCTGTTCTTTGAATTTTCTGGCCATGCTCATCTGTACCAGTAATCATCAGCACCGATCTACCTTGTAGTCTTTGAAAACGAGCTACCGTATCGGCTGCAATAGTGGTATAAGCACTACCTATATGTGGTAAATCGTTAACATAGTAAAGGGGAGTTGTGATGGCAAAGGTATTTGTATTTGTATATATGTTGTTTTTCATGGAAAATCCGACTTAAATACTTTTGATTTAAACTGGCAATGGTGATAATTATTTTGAAGTCTAGTAGTATCGACCTTGATTAACTACTTAGCTTAACTACTTGTTTGCTGAACTAAATTAACTTGATTATAATTAGCTAATCAAGCCAATAATATCCCTTACCTTAACAGTAATGCTGTTGTATTGTTCTTCTATAATTTCTCAAAGAAATTTTAACTATTGGTATTTTGATGTTATTATTCTTACAGAATATTTATTTATTCAAAATCTAGAATTGAATCTCTATTTAGAGACAAAATGGGGAGCCAAGCAAATTAAGAGTATCTTAATTTCCCGTTTGTTCTTAGCTACTCTAGTAGAACTTTTTTCATAATGGAGACCAAATTCCTTTAGCAAGAGGCGTGTTACTTGGAAGTAACCATGGTAGTTCTATAGACCATTTGTTACTTACCAATGGATAATTGATAATTAATCAATTCGGCTTTATTGCCTTCTACTTCAAGATAAAAAAAGTGTTAGGAGATTTCTTTATCTTCAATTCCGTTAGGGTTTTAACCAGAGGTAATTATCCATTATTCATTATCAATTAATGAAAGTGGCCTTTAATCGTCCAATCTGATTTGCCTGCCATCACTATATGAGCCAAGTACCTTTGCTACGGGAAGTGGTGACTGGTTTAGGAGGTTTTCCTTTAGATCATCCTACTCAGAGAAAAAAGCATTTTTTTCAACAGGCAATAAAACTATTAGAAGCTCACCAACTATTTGGAGTGTTTCCAAAAGGTGCTGCACCTATGATAAAATTTACTCCTACTAATTTTATTGGTGATTGTCAAAGAGGATTTGCCCATTTGGCTCTGGGAGCGCCAGTATCAAATCTGGCAATATTACCGGATAATTAATAATTAATAATTATCAATTAAATAATTCAGGTTAAAAGCCTCCCCTTTCAAGGGGAAAAAAATAAATTTTTTCCTTTTAGTCAATCCTCTCCCTTTGAGGGAGAGGTAATTATCCATTATCCATTATCCATTATCCATTATCCATTAATGAACAGTAGCTATCGCTTCATCTGATGAGCAGTTAATTTCTTCAAGAATACCCTTGAAATTATTAAGTTTTTTTTGACCTTTCAGAACCTTTGTTCGATGAATCTAGATGGCATTTTGCAATAGTTGATCAACGCTCTAATATGATGTTCCATTGTCCATTTTGGGTGATAACTTCACATCATCGGCAATATCAAGGGAAATATGCTAAACATTTAGTTAATGATATAACTAATTATATTAGCCAATAAATTACCAATTTAGTGTCAGAAGAATGTGTTTAATCCTTGAATATTTCTTAATTTTGTGATTGCTAATATTGTTATTTTCTCAAATAAAACAAAAAATTACTAATTATTAAGTAATAATTAGGTAAATCACAAAAAAATAAAAATCTCATCAAAGTATAAGCGGAATGAAAATTTACTTAGATATCTCAACTATTAGTTATTAATTTATCAATCATTACTAATTTATATCTGTATTCAATCATGCAAGTAGGAAGTAGTAAAATTAGTTTTTTAAGGCCAACCGCCTCTAAACCAGAATTACCTTTATTTATTTTTCTACCTGCTATGGACGGTACAGGTAAATTGTTGAGAGCGCAACTTTCTAGATTATCAACTGCTTTTGATATTCGTTGTCTGAGTATCCCACAAAATGATTTATCGAGTTGGGATTGGTTATTGGAGAGAACAATCAACTTGATTAAAATTGAACAGGAATTAGCACCCAAAAGACCTGTTTATTTATGTGGAGAATCCTTTGGAGGATGTTTAGCACTAAAAGTTGCCTTCCATAATCCTGAATTATTAGACAAACTAATTTTAGTTAATTCAGCTACTTCATTTAGTCAAGAACCTATAGTAAAATATGGCTCATATCTTACTCAATATCTACCAACCTATTTATATCAATTATCTATAACGGCAACTTTACCCTTTTTAGGAGCTTTAGGGAGGATAGAACGAGAGGAGCGTCAAGCACTACTCAAAGCTATGCAGTCAATTTCTCAGCAGACTGCCATCTGGCGATTTGAGTTAATGCGTTCATTCCAACTAAACAAAAATCAACTAAAAAGTTTAAAAAAGCCTGTATTAGTTATTGCTAGTGCCGCGGATAGAATTTTTCCTTCCATATCACAAGCTAAGTTTTTAGTCAAGTATTTGCCTGAAGCTCAAATTGTTATTCTCCCTAATAGTGGCCACGCCTGCTTGTTAGAAGCAGACGTAGACCTTTACGAAATTATTCAAGGCCGATGGGGCAGTAAATTTAATGTAGCAGAAACACAGAGAGTATCTGCTACATTAAATACTTAGTTTAAACTAAGCCACTTTTGAGCGTTCAAGCGTTGAATCACACCAGACACCAATAAGTTCAGAGTAATTTTACGTTCATCAATTAAAAAAGGTTCTAAGGTAGCAGGTTTAGCTCCATTATCAGCACAAGAGAAAGCTCTAGGGCCTTTAATATCCTTTTTGGGAAAATAGACATTGAACTGACGCTGGCCTTTTTTAAACTTACCCACCACTTGCCAACATTCTTCAGATGAACCAAAGCCAATCATAGGTAGTTTTTGCTTAACTAGATTTAGATCGAGATCCTCAATACCTTCTTTGGTTAAAGCTTGCTGTAAAGCTGGCAAATAATCTTGCTGCATAAACTCAGCAAACGGTTTAGTTTCAACTGCTGGGGGCTTTTCTGGTTTTACCTTGCCTCCAGCAGGTTTAGTTTCAGTTTTTTTAGCTTCTTGTTCTTCTGCCATAAATGCTTCCTTAGTTAAATTTCTGCATAAGCTCGTTCTACTAAACGACGAGCCAGGGTTTGAACTCCTGTATGTTCATAATAATTGGTACTCATATCTAGGAATGCAGCCAAATAGTCCAATTTATCATCGCTAAATTCTACGAAACTTTGCAAGCTATTGGCCACATTTTCTGGTGTAATGCCCCGATCGCTGACAAAATCTCCCATCCAACCAGAAACAGAGCCGAAAGCTTCCCCAATAAAGCCCAACTTACTATCTTTATCATCTCCTGGAATAGCTTCCTCAATTCCCCGGAAGCCTTCGTTTTCTTCTAAGTCTGAGGTAGAAAGTCCTTCTATCCATTCAGCAGCTGCACCTAGAAAATCTGGCCCTAAAGGAATTAAACCATCAAAACAAACTAAAGCTGCTAACCGCATCAAAGATTCTCCACTATAATCTCCTAAAGCGCCGACAAAATCACCAATACTATCTCCTGGAATGCCATTTATGGAACAGAAACCTAATAATTCTGCAACTACTTTTAGAGATAGATCGATAGTTTGGGCTTTTCCTGGTTTAGGAGTAAGGCTAGTTAACAAACCTCCCACCAGAGGTATTTTATCTCCAACCATATTAGCTAGGGAAGCTGCACCTAAAGCACGACCTGCTCCACTCACAGTTTGATATAGCCACAAAGCACGTTGATATCCTTGAGCTTTGTCATTGAAGAGAATTACAGCTCGATCGCCTATTTGCTGAATTAGGTCTTCGTCGTCTTCCCCTGTTACAGTGCGGATAGTATTTTCAAATCCTACCAAGTTATCCCACTCTCCAGGAACAACAAAGTCTAGGGCGCGTAAAGCTTTAATTGTAATATTGTCAGTGGGTAGTTCATCTACTAATTCAAAGATTGGTTTACTCATTTAAGGCTCCTTAATTTCAGTTATTAGTTATCAGTTATCAGTACCTCTGGCTGAAGTTGGAGGCAAGACAATCTGAAATTTCCTTTTTTATCCCCATTACTGGGGAGGTATGAGATGGTATTTCTTGGTTAAAAATTCAAACTTGGCGTTGGTAAATCAAGAGATGAAATTTTAAGAGTAATCTGTTTCTAATACCTCTAAATATTTAACCAGAGTCAGAGATCGGTATTACCCCAAGTAGAAAATTATCCCACCAATTACCAATACCTAAAAGTTAGTTAATAGAGTAAGAGGCTTTTTTGAGTATTGGGGCAGGATTTTTTTTGATTAAACATCTCCAACAATAAAAAATTAAATCAATTATCGTAGAGAAATTATCAATTATTTCCCCCTCCATACCTATTCCTTATTCCCTAGTTAAAAGTGAATAGAGGAAGACGCTTTTTTTTCAGTATTGGGGCAGGATTTTTTTGATTAGACATCTCCAACAATAAAAAATTAAATCAATTATCGTAGAGAAATTATCAATTATTTACCAATGGATAATTAATCAATTTGGTATAAAGCCTTCTATTTCAAGTTCAAGAGAAAAAAAGAAATTGTGATTTTGTGATCTTCAATTCCTTTAGGGTTTTTATGGAGGTAATTATCCATTATCCATTAATGAACCCTATTCCCTTCTATTTGAGACTAGATAGACCTCTGAGATTGAATTTTTGTAGCCATGCTTCGCGATCGCTGGCTGTAAATGAGGGGTCTTTTGATTGAGCTTTTACCTGAAAACGATTATCTACTAATACAGCAGTAGTAGTTTTACCTTGTTCTACTGCTGGATATCCTCCGATTTTTTTGCTGCTATTTTGGAATTTGTTGGCAGCAGTAGGGGAAGCAGAAATATCATTAATAGACATAACTGCTACTTCTTTACCATCTTTTTTGAGACTTGCTTGAGCAAAGCCTTTTTTCTCTTGAGCATAGTTTAATTTATAGTCCCCACTGGAGGATGGGAAATATTTGTTTAGACTGCCACCTGTTACTTGTTTAGCTTCGGAGGGACGTTCTGTTTTACTTTGTTGTTGGGCTTGATCGAAACGACTGGGTTGTTTAGCTCCACCACAAGCAGAAGTTAATAGTAATAGGGTAATTAATATTGGGGCTAATATTTTTGGTAATCGATGACCGAATCTCATTAGACATCTCTCCTATAAATTTATACTTGAGGTTGTTGTTATAATTTTCCCTTAAAATTGCACAATTTGTGTATATTTAATTTTTTCTGATGGCCTAGGAAACTCTATCAAGCAAACCGAGTTGTAGAAATAGGAAATTTTCACATTTATGTTTAAATCATATCCCCTATTATCGGGAAGCTTTCTGTCTGCTTATAATTCATAAAAATATAGTCAAATATGACATATTCTTATTTTGCCAGTTTTACCTTGACGCTCGTGTTAGCATAGCTCCGACCCAGGATGTACTACAACACCACGCCAGTTGCTTTAAGTCGGGAGACCCGCCCAACGCACTGGCTCCTCTATCCCATGGTCAAATACATTTGGGATTGCTTTTCTCATAATATTCAAAGAACCATTAACGTAACTCATTAATCAATCTTCCACCACCTGTGCGATTTGCATTCCCCGTTTCACCCTTTTTGCACTATAAAGTTGACTGATTTTTCTCACCGTTTAAGTACACAGGAATTGCATCATTATCCATAAAACTTGCAATTGAAGTATAAGATTCTTCGGTTAAAATTACCTGAATTCCTACCATTTTGGCTTTATAAGATAACATTTCTATTAACTTAGTATAGGGAATTTGAACAAAATTTTGATTGTTCTTTTTTCCTAAATTAATTAATCTCCTGTTTCCACTCCTGATTTTGGCCAATTATCAAAATTCCTATTTTCTGAGTGATGAGGCTATTAATAATCAAACGAGATGTTTTATGCAGATAATCATTGATTTTAAATTCTCTTTTATTCGCTAGTTTTCTTAGTCTCTGACTTGATTGATTTTCTCTTAGCAGACCTTGAAGACTGGTTCTAACCTTGTTATAGTATTGATTGATAGATTTTAACGGTCTGCCATTTATCACTCTTGGGTTTGATTCCGGCGCCCTTAAAGGTTTCGGCTGTCGCCGACATGAAAATGTAGCTAAATTGTTTAATCCAATATCAATACTGGCATAACGATTTTCCTCTAGCTCGTATTGTTGTTCCCATTTATCATAAATCACCTCAATTACATAATGGTTCAGTCTAGGGACAAGACGAACTTGTTTAAGAGCGTGAAGTAGGTACTAATGTTTTTAGATAAATCCCAGTTTGAGAAGGATTAATAATTCCTTGTTTTAGTTGCCTCTTGCTGATGGCTTGTTTCGTATAAATTACAATATTTCTTCGGTGTTATTTTATTTTTATATCCACCGAAGACGAGGAGGAGCATTAAACTTTGATAGGTGTTGTTTATAAACTTCGTTCGCGGCTAAAAAGCTTTTTGGTTTTTCTCTCTAAAATCATCAATATTTGTTGAGATACTCGATTCTGGCATTGCTTTATAGTCTACTTGAGTAGAAAGTGTTTTTTGCAGGTCATAATAGGAAAGATAAATCTTTTCAAATATAAAAGACTGACGAACTAAATAATTAGCATGAGTTTAAGAGATTTTTATACAAGAAACAAAGTCGGTCAATTTCAGGATAAAACCGATGATTTTTTTGAATAATATGTCTCTCAACTCATTTCATAAATCAAGGAGTTAAAATTACTAAAGGCTGGGAACATTTATGAGTTTTTATTATTATTTATTCTTGACTTGCCAGCCAATTTCATTATACCCTTAAACATAAGGTCGAGACTTATTAAATTTTGTCAAATACTTAGTAGCTCTTTTGTAGCAATAAACGAAGAGATTTGACATTATTTGACTACATAAGACTATATTTATGTACCATGTTTATTATACCATTTATCAGGCATTAATGGTGCTTTGTAACAACTACTTTATACTTGAAAATTTTGCCTAAACTTCCTAACAGCTAAAACCTACCACATAACATATCCTTTTCAGGATATATAGCAAATTTTTGAGATTTGGTATTACCTGTTGATAATCTGCTTTTGTAGATAAGAAAATTCTCATTCCTGAGTCTGAGTTTGATGAAGCACCATGATTTCATAAAACATCCGCTTTATAGCAAACTCAAATTTATAGAAAATTCAAAAAATATCTTTATTTTTGAACATAAAAATAAAATAAGGTATCAATCCTCGCCTTTTAAGAGGATGAAAAAGAAAATTCCGGTTTTCAAGTCTCCCTATTGCAGGAGGTACTAATAATTGATAACTGAAATGACACTCCCTGGACTGAAGTCAAGGCAATTCTTGAGCGGAATAAATTTGATATAAATTTAGTTCCGTAAAATTTTACCCTTAATAGCATAGTCAAAAATCATTCTAGACCCCTCATTCCAAGAGATTTTTTATCTGCAATAAAAATCTGGTTGCTATATACCAAAACTCATTAATACATTAGTAAAAATTCAGCTATTAGCTGTCAGCTAGCCTCCCGTGCAAGAACTGCGTTAACAGCAATAATACCATGCCACTAAAGAACGTGTTTAAATTAATATGGACTTTAAGGTAAAGGGAGCTAGCTTTTGTAGTAAGATTTAATTCTGGCTCAATTAATAAGTAAGCACTCAGCTATCAGCTACGGAATGCTACGCAAACAGCTTTTTAAAATGCTAGGAGTTAAGAAATTATAAGTTGTTGTGTATCTAGATTTTATATTCCCTATTGCCTTTGACAAAAATTGAATATATTGTCATTCATAGTAAGCGCGCTTTTCATGATTCATAGAATATAGATATTTTGGCTTAAAGGTAGAAGGCATAAGGCAGAAATAATGCAAGTCAACATGAGTGAAAACCCCTATAAAAACCTTAGCTGATAGCTGACGGCTGACGGCTGAATGCTTACATTAATAAAGCTTTTATCGCGCACCAAAAATAATAGCTGATAGCTGACGGCTGACCACTGACCGCTGTTTGCGCAGCATTCCGTTTGCGCAGCATTCCGCAGGAAAGGAAATGCTTACATAGATTAAATCAATAAATTATGACAAATAAAATATCTCAAGCTGATAAAAGAAGAGAAGTTATTACAACTTTAGAATCTGCTTATCCAATATCAACTGAAAAAGCAACTTTAGCAATTTTAGGTAGAGGTGCATGGGGTTCAGCTTTAGCAAAATTAGCAATTCATAATCAACATGAAATATATTTATGGTCTCGTAGCTTAAATGTCAGTTTAGAACAGGTACTAAAGGATGTTGATATAATAGTTTCGGCAATTTCTATGAAAGGAGTTAATGAAATTGCTGAGAAAATTAAAAAGATTGGTTTACCAAAAAAAGTAATTATTATTACTGCTACAAAAGGATTAGACCCAGAAACAACTCGTACTCCTTCTCAGATTTGGGAAGCTAATTTTCCTCATAATCCTGTGGTAGTTTTATCAGGTCCTAATTTATCAAAAGAAATTAATGATAAATTACCAGCAGCAACGGTAGTTGCTAGTAAAAATAAGGGAGCAGCAACGACGGTACAAAATATTTTTGCTTCTGGTTTATTTCGGGTTTATAGTAGTTCCGATCCGATAGGTACTGAGTTAGGTGGAACTTTAAAAAATGTCATTGCTATTGCTAGTGGAGTTTGTGATGGTTTGGAACTTGGTACTAATGCTAAATCAGCTTTATTAACTCGTGCTTTGACAGAAATTATTCGTATTGGTACTCATTTAGGTGGAAAAACTGAAACCTTTTTTGGGTTATCTGGTTTAGGAGATATGTTGGCAACTTGTGGTAGTTATTTGAGTAGAAATTATCGGGTTGGTTATGGTTTAGCACAGGGAAAAAGTTTGGAGGAAATTTTAGAGGAATTACCTGGTACTGCTGAGGGTGTTAATACTACAAATGTTTTGATTGATATTGCTAATAGGGAGGAAATTACTCTGCCTATTTCTAGTCAAGTTTTTCTATTGTTGAATGGTAAGATTACTCCAGAAGAAGCCGTGGAAGCTTTAATGGGAAGAGATTTAAAACCAGAATTTTAATATCAAATCCAGCAGAGTAATTTTTTTACCCTGGTCTACCCAAAATGCTAACTTTTTGAGCATTTTTAGACGTTATACCTGAATTTTTTTTTCGACCTAAAAGGCTAAAACCTTTATTTATAAATGCTTTGAGATTTATTCAGCAAACCATAATTAGGAGTTGCTGATGAATTGATAAAAAGTAGAGTTTTCAAATTTCTCTCCTTCTCTAACTCTTTTGCCTTATTTTATATAGATATAGATATAACGCCATGTGCAACTTTTCCTAACTTACTAAATTTAGCGACTTCTAAAAAGAACCTTTTCAACCTTATGGGTATAAGCCGTGGTATTTTCGTAGAAAGTTGCACATCGCATAGATATAGATTCTCCCTAAAACTTTACCACTAAAAGGCCAAAACTATTGCGCATTAGTAATTTGTTTTTATTTTTTATTTTTTGATTAAATAAATATTTCTGATAAAAATAGAAAAAATTTCTGAAATTCTAATCCTCTGGTCTGGAAAAAGTTAGTTTTTTTCCTTAATGATGAAATTTTTTCACAAAATATGTAAAGTTCAAACATAGCAAAGTTTACCCCAAGAAGAAAAATAAATAGGGCAGTCACAATAAAACAAAAAAATTAGTGGTTATAGTTAGGCAACGGCAATATTGCTCAGGTTATGCTCGGTGGTTATGTAGCTACCGTTAGGCTCGGCCAACCCTTCAACCAATTCAGCAGTTGGTTCGGACGCTTCCCAATCGGGAAAGATTTTACGGATAATTTTAACGTGAGGCTCGACCTCAATCCACAGCCTGGCTCCCCCTGCCTGACTACGATTGGGCTTGTGAGGTCGGTAGACGATTTTGCAAGGTCCTACTATTTCAACTTCGTGGCATCTATCATTACGATCGCCTTGCTTGACAGAAATAGCTGGATCGCTTGTACCGTGGTCTCGGTTAGCATCAATTACTCTTCGTACAATATGAATAAAGGTATTGCCTGTACGCTGTCCTTTGTTCCAAGTTCCCTGTGGACCTCTAAGACCAGTGGTTATTTCTGGCATTCCCCGACTATTTAGAGGAATCCTCCAAAATCTGCCTTCTTTTTCTGCTCCAAGAACGCGACCTTGTTTTAAAAGTAGTCTGAGTCTCGCAGTAGAAATATTTAAGAGAAATGCTGCTTCTGTTGTTCCAATTGACATGGGCCTAAACTATTTCGGAATGGTTTTTGAGTATAACAGATAAAAGAATAGTATAACCTACATTCCGTACAACAAAATGTAGTATTGAAAAAGGACTCAGGAGTCAGGAGTCAGGAGTCAGAATTCAGGAGAAAATCATAGTTGTAACTTAATGACTAAACAATCAAGTAAGTATTTATGCTTAATTTCTACTAAAAATTTGACTGCTGAGAAAGGTCAATGACGATGATTGACATAGTATAAATACTTAGCGAGATCGGGATTTTTATACTACTTTTAATGTTACAACTTGACGTGCGGAAGGTGGGGTATAAAAAAACTATAGTATTATGGGCCTGGGAGTAACAATCTGCCTAAGTGGGAGGCAAAAATGGCTACAGCAGGAAATGATAGTTGATTTTAAACTATCTATAGCAATCCGCGCTTATGTTGCGGGTAATTAAAAAGTCAATAAAAAAGTTGAAACTCCAACCAGTTAAGTGTTCCCTAAAAGCAGTAAGATTTTTGCCACGAATATGCGGAGGATTGCTATATTTAGTTGAGAAAAAACTTATTCAAAAATATCAAATGAATGATTTAGTCAGCTCCTAATTGTCCGACGGCAAAAATTTGGATATTACCAAGCATTACCAATAATAGTAAAAGCTGCCCAATAATAGGGATGAGATAAATTTTCATCTGTATATTCTGCTAATTCTTGTGGCAATTTGACTCGACTATTAGAACCATATAACTCACCTTTTTTTAAACTTACTTTCCCTTTTAACATTGCTATTTGGGCTTGTCGAAGCGCTTCTGCTTTAAGTAAAATTTTCTGAAAATTTTGATAAAACTCATTCATTAAAGCTAAAGTTCCTACATCACTAACATACCAAAGACTTGCTAGAGCAGATTTAACTCCAGCTTGGACGGTTAAACCAGCAAAACCTAATTCCGCTTGTTGATCTCCCACGGCAGTTTTACAAGCACTTAGAACTAATAGCTCTACTTTTGGTTGATGCCATTTCAAGTTTCTTATATCATCTAGTTCCAGTTTTTCTTTGTGCCAAAATTGAATATAAGAATTACTTGGTTGACCTGACCTAAACTCAGCATGAGTAGCTAAATGAATAATTCCAAATTTCTGTTTTTGTCGTTGCTCTTGTAAATTTTCAACTGTAAAGTCTTGGTTAATAAATGCCTCTCCTTGCCACAATTTTTGTGTGATTTCTTTTAACTCTGTTGGTACAGCAGGTAGAGATTGATGGTCAATAAATTCTGATGCTCCCATTGCTAATACTTGCATATTTTTTCTGGGATTATATTCAGTTTCAATCATATTAAAAGCCGGAATAAGAGCAACACTATATTTTTCTATGAGAAATTTTTTTCCATCATGTAATGCGGATAATGGTAAACTGCGTAAACCAGGTCCTAAGCAAAAAATAATAGTATCTACTTTTTGCTTTTCTAATTCTGACTCAATGGGAGTGACTATCCACCGATAAAGTTTTTGAGCTGGTTTGAGATATGATTCTGTGTGACGCATTCTTGGATCTATGATTTCTCCAGCTAACATTTTTACTGTATTTAATACAGTTTTTCGCTCGGCATCAGTAATACTGTATATAACTGGTATTTGATTGGCAGTGATTAACACTAATTGTATTTGTTTTTTGCGAGGCCATACCCAGACAACGGCAGGGTTTTTATCAATTTGAAATTGCCATAGATAAAGTTGTTTAGCGATAGTTTCAGCAGTCAAGGTAAAACTTGAGAGATTTGCACCAAAGTAATTTTCATAAGCTTTTTCCCAAGTTTGCTCAATTCTATTGACAATTTCTTGGACAGCCTGAGTTTCTAATAATTTATCCCACTCAGATTCTTGAATAGCAAATGCTGGTTTTTTTGGTAGGAAAATATTTAAGCTAATGGTGCTTAAGAAAACTAATATAAATAGGAAGGATAAAATTAGATTTTTCTTCCATCTATTGTTAAACATAATTTAACTTCCTTTTTTTTTCCAACTCTATCAATTATGATTCAATCTAAAATTTATGCATAGCCTAAGTATAGTAATTTTACTTTTGGTGTCAAGAGTTGGCTTTTGTATTTTCCTGATCTTGAGGATTTAGAATTCAAAAAAATAAAGAAATTAAAAAGCAAAGCTTAAATAAGTTAAACTTCAGTCTGTTTCAATAATTGATAATTGATAATGGATAATTGATAATTACAAGAAGGTTAAAACCGTTACGGAATTGAAGATGAGGAAATATTATTTCTTCTCTTGGTCGATTGGATATGGCTAGGTTTCCCGAAGAGTTCAGAGCCGCTGCCTCTTGCAGAGGAGCTGCGCTAACGCTAACGCTTTTCATGTCGACTCTTAGCCGAGACAGCATCCCATCCTGACGGACTGCGAGCAATTCATGTCGCGTTTGCGTTAGCATTCCGTAGGAAAGCGTTTTCCTGACGGAATGCTCCGCAAACATGTCGGCTCAAGCGCCGAAAAAGACCGCTTTTTTCCCCTATCCAAGGGGAGGCTTCAAGGCGCGAATTATTTAATTATTAATAATTAATAATTCGGTAAATTATGTAACTAATAAAATTCTTATTCCTTAGCTTTCCTTCAAGTATAATTAATTTGCCTCATTTACACAGAAATCAGATGAGATAAAATTGATATTCTTACTAATATCTAGACAATAGTCTATACTATGAAAAATCAGAGCTTTGATGTATAATTAATCTAAAATTTAAAACAAACCTGACCAAAAAATAAGGTCTCAAGCCTCCCCTTGGATGGGGATGAAAAAATAAACTTTAGTATCTCAAGCCTCCTATAAAATAGGAGGTAATGATAACTGATAACTGATAACTGATAATTGATAACTAAAATGACATCTCTAGAAAATAATACTCCTCCAGAAGATTCAAATAACAATAATTTAGCACCTATAAGTTTAAAAGAGCCACAGATTCAGTCCGATGGAGTAGACAATATTCCTTCGCAAGACTTAGGCGATCGCCAAAATTCAGAAGAAAATGATTATCTCGACCAAGTTCCTGATGAAGTTGAGATGTCTATTTTTGACCATCTCGAAGAGTTACGAATGCGGATATTTTATTCTTTAATAGCAGTAGTAGTAGCTATTATTAGTTGCTTTATTGTTGTTAAACCCATTGTCAAATTTCTAGAAATTCCTGCCCAGGGAGTAAAATTTCTCCAACTCGCTCCAGGAGAATACTTTTTTGTCACTATTAAAGTAGCTGCATATAGTGGTCTTCTTTTAGCAAGTCCCTTTATACTTTATCAAATAGTTAAGTTTGTCCTACCTGGTTTAACTATTAGAGAAAGAAGATTTCTCGGACCAATTTTTTTAGGTTCTACAGTTTTATTTGGATTGGGATTAGTATTTGCTTATTTTGCAATTGTACCAGCAGCTTTGAAATTTTTTATTGGTTATGGTTCGGCAGTAGTAGAGCAAGCATGGTCAATTGAAAGATACTTTGAATTTGTCTTGTTATTAATGTTTAGTACGGCATTAGCATTTCAAATTCCTATTCTACAATTCTTATTAGGTATTGTGGGAATAGTTACTTCTCAACAAATGCTTTCTGGTTGGAGATATGTATTGTTAGGAGCTGCAGTTTTAGGAGCGGTTTTAACTCCTTCAACTGACCCTTTGACTCAAAGTTTATTGGGTGGAGCAGTAGTTGCTCTTTATCTGGGAGGTAGTTTGGTTGTTAAGTTGATAGGGAAATAAAAAATACTGCCTTGACTTAATTATTAGTAGTTGTCACACTGGCAGTGAAATTTTATAATTTTTCCTTGGGGATTTCTACAGTTATTGTTAGGTATTATTGCAATAGTCAGTTCTCAACAAATGCTCTCTGGTTGGCAATATATATATTGTTAGGTTCTGGAGTTTTAGGAACTGTTTTAACTCCTTTAATAGAATCAACAATTTCATCTCCCCTATTCCCTGACTTCTGCAAGAAGTCTAATATTTAGTGGATCTATCAGTAGTCGAGTTATTAGTCAAAAATCTTAGAAAATGTCTATCAAACTAGAAAACCCTAATCAAACATTACCCTCATTCAAGCTTTTACACAATCAATTTGGAAAAGAGCTATGCTTCGGAGCAGAAGTAGGTTTATCTATCAGTAGTCGAGTTATTAGTCAAAAATCTTAGAAAAATGTCTATCAAACTAGAAAACCCTAATCAAACATTACCCTCATTTAAGCCTTTACACAATCAATTTGGAAAAGAGCTATCTTTCGGAGCAGAAGTAGTTGGAATTGACCTATCAAAATCTTTATCATATCAACAGTAGGAAACCCTAATAGCAGGATTTGAAAAATATTCATTACTATTGTTTAAAAATCAGCAGTTAACTCCAGAGATGGAAATTGATTTTCTTACTAAGTTTCCCCATGATATTCAGGCAGTTAAGGAAGGGAGAAATATTGCCCCATTCTATAAAAAACTACCTGGTTATCCGCCCTTATTTTCTCTTTATGGATACGGTTCATTTAATCACTATGGGCACGAATTTACACTTACTGCTGGTGAGGTCTTTAAATATTCTCGTGTTTCGCATACTGATTTTAATAGTATATTTGATACCCCTCCAGTTGTGAGTGCTATGTATGCAGTAATTGTACAGAAAAAAGGAGGTGAAACACTTTTTTGTAGTTCCATAAAAGCTTATGAAGTTCTAACAGCATAACTGCAAAAAAAAGCTCTACAAATGAAAGTTTGCTATTGTCCTACTATGAATTTTAAACCTGAACCTCAAGGTATGTATGCATCCAATAGATGATATTAAAACTTCTATGAAAAATTTTAATCCCCCTAAAGTTGCTAGAATACACCCAGTAATAATCCAAACAAAAAAGGCAAGAATGCTTTGTTTTTAACTGTACATTCTGCTGGAAAATTGAAGGAATAGAAGCTGAACCAAGTCAGGAATTAATAGAGAAGTTTTTAACTCCAGGTACTCAACCAGAAAATATTTTTTCTCTCAAATGGGAAGTAGGAGATTTTGGTATCTGGAATAATTGAGAAATACTTCATACTGGAACACCTTGGCATATCTACGAAAATGACCAAAGATTAATGCACATCTTTTTTCTTGATAGTACGGAAAAAGTTACTCCAGCTTCTCAACTCTACTAAAAATATAGTTTGCTGAAAAAGTCTTTTGCTGAGGGTAGGAGTCAGGATAAATTTTGGGTATTTTGAGCTTTTAGTAGCGAACAGATTGCTCTTTTTTCCCAGAAATAAAAAAAGGCTAAAATATCTATGTGTAGATAAAGGTTTTAGCCTTTTTAGGTCAGTAAAAAGTACGCCTGTTTCAGCTCTTAATACTTAAAAAGTTAGTATAAAAGGCAATAGTTGGAAAAAAAATTACTCCTCCGCTACTTCCCTACTCCTTAAAAAAGACTTTTTCAGCAAAGCCTAGTTACTTCCATAGTGACAAAAATAAAGTGGTGATTTTGCCTAGGTATTTGTAGAATATTCTGACTCCTGAATTCTATCTCCTGACTCCTTCTTTTAGATGCCAAATAAATTATAAATTCGGTTCCTTACCCAAACCAAAGCTGTTTTTTGAGAAGTTGTTTGGTCATGGAGTAATCCTAAATTTTTTAAGGTCTCTAAACGTTGGGATAATTCTTCAGGAATTTTGTCTGCTAGTCTTTGATGTTTTCCCAAAAGATTTTGTAGATTTTCTTGGTCTACTACAAATAATATCGTATCTTCTACAGCACGAAGACTAGCTGTACGAGTAATCCCTAAAAGTGGTGACATTTCTCCAATAAATTCTCCTGGGTATCTAGTCGTAATATATTTATTTGCTTTTTCTGAAAAGACTTCCACTGACCCTGAAAGTATTATATAAAATGAGTCTCCTGGTTCTCCCTCTCTACAGATTATTTCACTTCTAGGAATAATTTTTCTATATCCATTTTCAATGACATCTCGTAGTTCAATAATATTACAATTCCTGAAATAACTAATCTGTCGTAATAAATCTCGTAAATTCGATTCTGAGCTTTTATATTTAGTCTTTGGTTGATTTTTTACCAGGGAAATTGACTGGTTTATCTGATTTTTTTGAACAGTAGTTAATCCTGCTTTTTGATGCTTTTGAATTGAATATTTAGTATTACGAATATGTAAATCTTTTTGGGGAAAAGGAACTTCAATATTCCGGGAACGTAATTCTGAGTGAATTGAAAAATTTAAAGAACTTTTGATTGGATCTGTGAGAGGAGGATATTTAATCCAAACTAATAGTTCAAAATTTAAAGCACTATCTCCAAACCCTTTAAACCAAACTTTTGGCGAAGGATTTGATAAGACTTTTTTTTCCTTTCTAGCTGCATCTAAAAGTGCTTCTGTTACTAAAGTTGTATCGCTACCATAAGCAACTCCAATAGGAATATGTAGACGACATTTTGGGTCTCTGTGACTCCAATTAATAATATCTTTTTCTACCAGACAATTATTGGGAAAAATAACAAAAATACCATCAAGAGTCCGGATTAAAGTTGACCGGATTAAAATTTTTTCTACTATTCCTGATAAGTCATCAACTTCAATAAAATCTCCTACTTTAATTGGTTGGGCAATCAGAATTGTTAAACCACTAATAAAGTTACTAACAATATTTTTAAGTCCGATACCTATACCAATACTTAAAGCACCAGCAATTACAGTAATTGAGGTTAGGTCAATGCCTGTGTTATGCAAAACTATTAAAACCCCAACTATTGTAATTATATAATTAATAATAGTGGCGATCGCTTCTCTTGTACCTTTTTTTACTCCTAGATTAACTAATATCCATTCACTCATCCACTTTTTTATTGTGCGGGAGAGGAATATTACTATAATGATTGATAAAATTATTTCAGTAATATTTTTGATGGAGAATGATTGGTTGCCTAATTGAAATATCTCTGTTTGAAAGATTTGAACTAAGAAATTAAATATATTTGCTATTTCTATAAATATCCAATTCATCATGTTTGACCTAATCCTTTTCTAGGTAAGATAGAATAGCCTTTGCTGTTGATAGGTTTGTTGCTCAAGGTACTTGACAAACGTCACATAACATTAAAAATGCTTCTATATTCAGTTGTTTTTTCACTGCTAATATGGGTATTCTTAAATAGATAACTACTGATACATTTCCTGACATAATCAGGGAACCAACTGCTGTTTCTGTTCCAATCAACCTTTGATAATCTAGATATTTTCCAATGTTGATGTCGCTCTTAATTTCTGTAGATAAAATCTGGGCTAATTTCGGGGTAGTTGCTATTGGATGATTTTGCCAAAAAGCTTGATGTTTTACAATAAAATCTATGACTGGATAGTATTCATTTTGATTGGCAATTATAACTATATAATTATTTTTATTTTTTGTTTGACTTTCTGGCAATTTTTGCCAAGTTGATTTTGTGAAAACACTAATTAATTTAATGGCAATTTTCGGATGAGTATTCTTAATTTTCTCAATATCATCAAAGCGAATTACAGCTACTTCTCCATGACTAACAGCTACCACATTAGCACTTCTTGGTTGTGACTGAATTAATGCTATTTCTCCTAATAATTCTCCCCTACTTCGAGTTACTAATATTTCTGAATCTTCGACAATATTAATTTCCCCTTGGAGAATAATTCCTAGATAAGTTCCTATTTCTCCTTTTTTCATTAGCACTTGTCCTACTAAGAATTGGTGGCAAGATATATAGTTACTTACTGCTTGAATTTCCTCTGTGTAAAATTCACGAAAGACTTCTAGTTTTAGTAAAGTATTTACTACCTCATTCATCATCCCTATCCTTTTTTATTCCACATATTTGTATCATATCTGGTTTAATACTGTCAGAATGAAAGGGGTTGAGTCTTTTAATAATGCTTATTATTTTTGGTAAAATTATTTTTTAAATATGGTTTTATTTATGCTATATAGTAGTGGAAGCAAAGATTAGGACATTTATAAATTATAACACTCTTTAAAAGTATGCTGCTCTTATTGCCTAGGGTTTGCTGAAAAAGTCTTTTTTAAGGAGTAGGGGAGCGGGGGAGTAGGGGAGTAATTTTTGGGCTACTATCTTGCCCAAAATGCTAACTTTTTGAGTACAAATAGCTGAAAACTAGGTACTTTTTCCATATCTAAAAAGACTAAACCTCAAAAGACTAATACCTTTATTTGTAAATACTTTGAGATTTAATCAGCAAGCCCTACCTATTCCCTTGCGGGTAGAAGTATAAATTATCTGAAATATATAAATAATAATTTCTGTTTTAATAGAAGATGAGCAAATTATAATCTAGCTAAAAGCTGAAGGTTATTTCACAACATTCCGAAGGAAATACTTAGGTTCTATTCCTAATTAAGATGTGCTGAAAAAAGCAGAGTGTGGGGAGTGTGGGGATACAGAGAAAGTAGAAAGAATAATTTTCCCTTGATTTTTCTGTACTTTTCTGCCTTTTATCCTAACTTTTTGAGGGAAATTATCTGGAAACAATATTAAAGATAAATAAATAGTCTACTTTGGGCTAATTATGAAACTATTTTTATAACTATCAAATTTTTGTATAATCTCAATAAATACCTTCAACTATACTTTATTTACGATTTTAGAGATATAGGCAATTTTAGACTGAAAATAGTTAACTAATTTATACTATTATTGCTCAGAGAAGATGAAAAAATGACTCAAATCACTGTAAGCATTTAGCTATTAGCGGTCAGGTAGCCTCCTGGGTCGTAACTGCCTCTGAAAGAGGCAGATCCTCTGTTAGCCCAGCTCCTCCGCAGGAGGCAAGAGGCGAGCTGACGGCTGAATGTTTACAAATCACTTCTAATAATTTTCAAAATATCGAAATAAGAGTAGGAAAAATTATCACTGTAAAAGAATTTCCTCAAACTATAAAACCAGCTTATAAACTTTGGATAGATTTTGGTAAATTGGGGATAAAAAAATCTAGCGCTGGATTAACAAAAGTCTATATTCCCCAAGAAAGATTTAGTGGGGAAACTAATTTTAGCAGTTACAAATTTACCTCTACGTCAAGTCGCTAACTTTATGTCCGAAGTTTTGGTTCTAGGAGTAGTGATGGAACATGGAGAAGTTGCCCTAATACAACCAGATCGAGATGTACCAATAGGCTTAAGAATTTTGTAGCCTTTTGATTTTTCTGTCAAATTAAAATTATTCTACCATCCATTCTGATGCTCTCTCTCCTAAGTCTAAAGGAATACTCACTACTTTACCTAACCTTGGTCGTTCGTTTGTATTCTCAATATAATTCTTGACAGTTTCTCCACCACCAAAACCATTTATATAGGTGGCTATCGCTTCTAAGTGGGCAAAATATTCTGATTCTTTCATGGGAAAGGATGCTTGTTCCAAATACTTCCACATGACCTGCACAAATATTTTGCCTTTTGTCCGTCGTAGTTGAATATCATAAGACTTACCCCACTTTGCCAATAATAATTGGTGTAATTCTTCGCCTGTCATTTCATTTATAAGTTATAAGTTATAAGTTATTAGTTATTAGTTATCAGTTATAGCGTTACGCATTAAGGTATCTGATATTTATAAATCCTGTTTGCGCAGCATTCCGTAGGAAAAGCTTTTGACATTCTACTATTCCCTATTCCCTATTCCTTAGCAGTACGCGCTATATCAGTTAGGTTCCTAGGTCAGAACTTTTCTAGGTCATGCTACGCAAAAGTTAAAATTACCTTCTACTGAATTAGGAGGCTTAAAAATCCAAAATTTCCTTTTTTATCCCTTTGAAAAGAGAAGAAAATTATATCATTTTTTTGTCATATCCACACTTAAGATTTCCTATTGAGTTGAGTTTCCATTAGAGTCTTCTTGTGTTATAATATAAAAATTTTTGATTTATAATTCAAGCATCTATTGCTACTTGCCTGCAAAATATTTACATTTCTTAATAATAACAGTAGAAGTTAAAACAATGTAATAATAATCAGGAAACGGCCTTAAGGCAGAATTGTTCTATCTAATAGAAGATTGTCAACTTGTCCGTATGGCTTGTTAATCAATCCTGACCTCAACGGTAGTTACAATACCAATATGCTTATGCAGTTCCAAATGCTTATGTTGATGGAATAGAGGAATTAGGAGTAATTCCATTCAGGATAACACCAGGAAAAGTAAGTTAAGTCATAAATATTTGTCTATAAACTTACAAACTCTGCACATAATTCAAAAATAGAAACGTAAATTAACAAAAAACAACCAACGTAATTCATGGCTCAAGCAGAAGGAACACCAGATGTACCCGATATGGGGCGTCGCCAATTTATGAATCTTCTCACCTTTGGGACTGTAACAGGGGTAGCTCTCGGAGCCCTATATCCAGTCGTTAACTACTTTATTCCTCCATCAAGTGGTGGAGCTGGTGGTGGAGTAACAGCAAAAGATGCCCTTGGTAACGATATTATAGTCAGTGAGTTTTTAGCCAGTCATAACCCTGGAGAACGAACTTTAGCCCAAGGATTCAAAGGAGACCCTACTTATGTAGTGATCGAAGGAGACCAAACCTTAGCTGACTATGGGTTAAATGCAGTATGTACTCATCTAGGGTGTGTTGTACCTTGGAACGGTAGTGAGAATAAATTTATTTGTCCCTGTCATGGCTCTCAGTATGACAGCACAGGAAAAGTAGTGAGAGGGCCAGCACCTTTATCTCTAGCATTAGTTCATACCAATGTTAGTGATGATAAACTGGTCTTTACTAAATGGGAAGAAACAGATTTCCGCACTGGGGAAGATCCTTGGTGGGCTTAAGAAATTTTTGACTGATAAATAATCAGTCATTGAAGCAGAAAGCTGCTATCCGTTATACCCCTGATGGTTAATGGTGGTATAACGTAAAATTTGTAAAAGTTTTTGATTTTTGAGAGAAGACATAATAAGTAATGTCAAAAATAAATTTATCAGCCGTATGGGGTAGTTTTGTTAAGCAGATCGCCAAGACAATGTTAGTAGCGATCGCTTCCATATCACTATTTCTCACAAGTTCCCCGGCAGCAAATGCCTATCCATTCTGGGCACAAGAAACTGCTCCGGCAACTCCTAGAGAAGCTACAGGCAAACTTGCTTGTGCTAACTGTCACATTGGTGCTAAACCTACCGAAGTAGAAGTACCTCAGTCTGTACTACCAGATACAGTATTTAAAGCTGTTGTTAATATCCCTTATGATACTGACGTTCAACAAGTTTTAGGTGACGGTAGCAAAGGTGGTTTGAATGTTGGTGCTGTACTAATGTTGCCTGAAGGCTTCAAAATTGCACCTGAAGACAGAATACCTGAAGAGTGGGAAGAAGAAGTTTCTGGTCTGTACTTCCAACCCTATGCGGAAGACCAAGAAAACGTTATTTTAGTTGGGCCAATACCAGGGGAAGAATATCAAGAGATTGTTTTCCCAGTATTATCTCCTGATCCGGCCACTGATACATCTATCCACTTTGGTAAATATGCCGTTCATGTAGGTGGAAACCGAGGTCGGGGTCAAGTTTATCCTGCTGGTAATAAGAGCAATAATACTATTTATAATGCGGCTGCCAGTGGTAAGATTACTGATATTACTTTTGAAGAATATGTAGGTAATCAAATTACCATCGAAACTGCTAATGGTGAGACTGTTGTAGATACAGTGCCTCCTGGTCCTGAACTTTTGGTTGGTTTAGGAGATACTGTTGAAGCAGGTCAAGTTATTACTAATGACCCCAATGTTGGTGGTTTTGGTCAAGCAGATGCTGAAATTGTACTGCAAGATGCAAATCGAGTTAAGTGGTTGATGGCATTCTTTGCCTTGGTTATGTTAGCTCAAATTATGTTGGTTTTGAAGAAGAAACAAGTGGAGAAAGTTCAAGCTGCCGAAATGAATTTCTAGGTGGTCTGAGTTTTGTCTTGAAAAATTGACTCATAGGGAGCAAAGTATTGGGAGTGGAGGTGAAGTTCATTTCTGAAGCTTTGCTCCTTTTGATATTTATAAAAGTCATTAGACATCTCCATAAAAAGGTAGCAGGGAGTAGGGAGTAGGGGGAAATAATTAATGATTTATGTGCGATAATTTATTTGATTTTTTATGATTGGATATGTCTATTTGGTATCTTTGCCCAGGATTAAATTTTTGAGTTACGAGTTTGAACTGGAATAAAGGCAATACAGCAAAAAGATTGAAAGATGCTCCCTTACCGACAAATAAAGGTATAAAGCCTTCTATTTCAAAAGAAAAAGCGGTCGTTTTGCTGCGCGACATGAAAAACGCGGGTTGTGCGGAACGCTAAACGCCATATCCAATCTCCCATTGAGAAAAGTGCTGATATTTCCTTATATTGAATTCCGTTACGGTGAGGTAATTATCCATTATCCATTATCCATTATTAATTAATGAATCCCCTGCTTTTAAGATTAGGATCAGATTTTTTCCATCATTAAATCTTTCCATCTATCTCTCGTCATTGGAAAATCACCAACATTTTCATTTTATGAAGCTTCAGAAAAAAAATCGCGGGTAAAGGGATTTTCAGTTGCATCCTTACAAAAATTGTGATGGAATAAAAAAATATATGTGTTTCCTCGTCTATGCGCATGACTTATTGTTCAACTAAATTCCCCTTGCTTAAGAGACAATCAAATATTTAGAAATTTTTCCTCATCAAATCTTTCCACCCCTCGCTCGCTCCTTAGTGAAAAATAATAAACACCTTCATTTTCTAAAGCTTCAGAAAAAAATCGCAGGTAAAGGGATTTTCAATTGCATCCTTACAAAAATTGTGATAGCATAAAAGTTAGTTGGGGTTACTTGTCTATGTAAATGATTTTTTATTCAACAAAAAAATAAAATAGTCTATCATAAATTCCAAATACTGTATAGGAAAGAAACCCAACAAATTAGGTTCATAAATCAAAATTAACTTTGTCATACAAGTCAGCTAAACTAATCTCAAAACCAATAAATTTTAGAGATAATTTACTATCTTCTCCTCGATGTTCAGATAATAACCATTGCTTAGATTCTGTTTGAGTAAATTGTTCAACCTGCATTGTATATTGGTCGATTAAAATATATTCTTTAAAAGTGGGAATTGTACGATAGGCAGCAAATTTTTTACCTCTATCAAAACCCTCAGTTGATGTTGATAAAACTTCCGCAATAATTACAGGATTAGTTAGAGTATCTCGCCTTCCTTCCTGAAATTGTAATTCGCCTTCAATTATCATTACATCAGGATAAGTATAGATTTTTTCTGTAGGAATCCAAAGTCGTTGATCTGTGATAAAAACATCATAAGGTTGATGTTTTAATGCCAAGTTTAACGCTGCATATAAATTCCCTGCTATTTTGTTATGATTAGGAGTAGCACCTGTCATAGAAATAATTTCACCATTAATATATTCATGTTTTTCTTCTGAGTCAATCTCTAAAGAAAGGTATTCTTCTGGAGAATAGGATTTTTCAGTTTTAATTTCTGCAACCATTAGATATTATGCCATTATATTTTTTGGATTTATTTTAGCACAAATATTCTTATATTCTAACCCTGCTAATAAATATACAATTAATTTTGTGTCAAGGTTGAATATAGTTATAAATTTTCATTTATCCGTAAACAAATTGATGAAATTTGTAGAAATAAATGTCAGTTTATAATAATGAAAATTAGGGTTTAATAGGAGAATGGCAAACATGACTTATCAAAAACCTCCAGGCAGTTTAGTTATTCTGAAAAAAACGTCTAGAAACTTAATTATTAAGATTCCATCTTTAGATTCTTCAAAATCAGGGCAAATTTTCTTGTGTTTTATGGCTGTTCTAGTTTGTCTGATTAAGTTATTTATTTTAAGAGTATTCAGTAGGGATAGAATTGAGTCGCTGGGGACTTTATTAGGTTTATTTATAGGGAATTTAGTTTACTTACCTTTCTGAAAATTTGCCTTTAGACATTATATTGAAATCTCTCAAAATGAGTTTTTTATAAACTGGAATATTTGTTTCTTTAGTCGTACAATTAAAGCTAAAACAAAAGATATAAAGAAAGTTTATTTGGAAAAAGATTTACTTATTAGTAACCTAGATAGTAAAAAAACAACACATATAACATTTGATTTATTCAAAGCTAGAAGGAAATATCAATTTGGCTATATCCTGACTCAAAAAGAACAAATATGGTTATTTGCTGAAATTAGAGATTTTCTAGAACTAGAAGAATTAAGATTTCAGGAAAGGCTCAAAAAACCAGAAGGAAAATTATTGGATAATCAAAATTTAATAGAGTAATTTCAGTTAGCCTCCTATCGGAGGAACTTCGTTAACAGTTAGCCTCCTGCGGAGGAACTTCGTTAACAGTTATCAGTCCATACAGTTCAGTTAATAATTTTTTTTGGCATTTCTGTAATCTGAAAAGCTCATCTAGTAGTTCCATATCATAGGAGTTTTGGTATTATCTGAACCGTATTGAGTCATCAGTACCTTCGACTAAAGCCAGAGGCTTAAAATACTGAGTTGAATATTTCTCTTGGTCGATTGGATATGGCGTTTCGGCTCTTAGCCGAAAACGACCGCTTTTTCATCCCCTTAAAAACGGAGGATTTGGATATTCTGGTTTTGGTAAAAAACAGCAAATATTTTTCTATAGGATAGGGAATATGAATCTACACCAAGCTAATGATATTATTGCTCAACGATATAGAATTGTTACTTCTTTGGGAAAAGGTGGAATGGGAATTACTTATGAAGCTGAAGACCTGAAAAATTATCAGCGAGTAGCACTTAAAGTTGTTTCTTTACAAGAAGCAAAAGACTGGAAAATATTAGAACTTTTTGAGAGGGAAGCTAGAGTTATTGCCAATTTGAATCATCCTCAAATTCCCAAATATTTGAATTATTTTTATATTGATACAAAGCCAGATAGACGATTTTATTTAATTCGTGAATTAGTTTCGGGAAATTCCTTAGCAACTTGGGTAGAAAAAGGTTGGCATCCAACAGAAGTACAAATTAAACAAGTGGCAATTCAAGTCTTAGAAATTTTGAGTTATTTACATCAACTAAATCCACCAATAATTCACCGAGATATTAAACCGGAAAATATTATTTTACAACCTGATGGTCGAATATTTTTAGTAGATTTTGGTGCAGTTCAAGATATTTACCGAAATACAATGTCTTTGAGTGGAACGTTTGTTGGAACTATTGGATATATGCCACCGGAACAGTTAAGAGGAAAAGCTTATCGTGCATCAGATTTATATAGTTTAGGTGGAACTTTATTGTATTTATTAACCCATCGTTCGCCAGATGAATTGCCTCAAAAAAGAATGAAAATAAACTTTCGTTCTTGTGTGAACATTTCACCTAAATTTGCTAATTGGTTAGAAGTAATATTAGAACCGATGTGGGAAGATAGATTTAAGTCGGCAAGAGAAGCTTTAAATGTACTTAGTAACAAATCAGAAATTGTTTATGATGATTATTATGGAGTTAAATATTCTCAGACTGTGGGTTCTTCAACAGAAGGTCTAATTTTCTTGTGTTTGATAACTATTTTATTATGTATTATGTACACATTTTTATTAGTATTATTCAATGGGAATATAATTTTGATGATGACTTTTGTTTGCTTACTCTTGTTTAGGTTATATCTGGGAAATTATATATAAATAACTAATAATGAGTTTGTGATTAACTGGAATTTTTGGTTTTTTAGCCGTTCTATTACAGCTAAAACAAAAGATATAAAGAAAGTTTATTTAGAAACTGATGTATATGGTGAAAATACAACATACATAACATTTGATTTATTGAAAGCACAACACCAACAGAAGTATCAATTTGGCTATATGCTGAGTCAAAAAGAACGAAAATGGTTATTTGCTGAAATTAGAGATTTTCTACAATAATTAAGATTTCAGGAAATGCTCAAAAAACCAGAATAAAAATTCTTGGATAATCAAAAGTTGACAGAGTAATTTCAGTTATCATTTATCAGTAAATTCGAGTAAACCTAGAGGCTTGAAATACTGAGTTAAATATTTTTTTCATCCCCTTAAAAGGAAAGGATTTGGATTTTCTAGTTTTGGCAAAAAACAGCAAATATTTTTTTATAAGATAAGGAAAATGACTCTACACCAACCTAATGATATTATTGCCCAACGATATAGAATTGTTACTTCTTTAGGAAAAGGTGGCATGGGAATTACTTATGAAGCAGAAGACTTAATAAATTATCAGCGAGTTGCACTTAAAGTTGTTTCTTTACGACAGGCAAAAGACTGGAAAATATTAGAACTATTTGAGAGGGAAGCTAGAGTTATTGCTAATTTGCATCATCCTCAAATTCCTAAATATTTGAATTATTTTTATATTGATACAAAGCAAGATAGACGGTTTTATTTAATTCGGGAATTAGTGTCGGGAAACTCTTTAGCAACTTGGGTGGAACAAGGTTGGCATCCCACAGAATTACAAGTCAAACAAGTGGCAATTCAAATATTAGAAATTCTCATTTATTTACATCAATTAAATCCACCAATAATTCATCGGGATATTAAACCAGAAAATGTGATTTTACAACCTGATGGAAAAATATTTTTAGTGGATTTTGGAGCAGTTAAAGATATTTATAGAAATACGATTTATTTGAGTAGAACTTTTGTGGGAACTATTGGATATATGCCTCCCGAACAGTTAAAAGGAAAAGCTAATTGTACTTCAGATTTATATAGTTTAGGCGGAACTTTATTGTATTTATTGACTCATCGTTTCCCAGATGAACTACCTCAAAAAAGAATGAAGATTGATGTTCGTTCTTGTGTAAAAATTTCACCTAAATTTGCTAATTGGTTAGAAGTAATATTAGAACCGATGTGGGAAGATAGATTTAAGTCGGCAAGAGAAGCTTTGAATCTACTTAGTAATAAGTCAAAAATTGTTTATGATGATTATTATGGAGTACAATCTTCTCATACAAAACCTGTTGGAAGTCGAGTAACGTTGGAAAAAACATCTACTAGCTTAATTATTAATATTCCCTCTGTACCTTATCAAGACAATATCCTTCCCTTATTTTTTTATATCATAATCGTTCTATTTATTCTCTTTATATCAAGGTCTTTGATTGTAAGTTTTTTTCTTGTAATTTTATATTTCTTCACGGATGATTTTTTGTCTTTATTTAGCAAAATTCAAATCCAAATAGATAAAAATGAGTTTTTTATTCACTGGAAATTTTTGGTATATAGTCATAAAAATCGAGGAAAAACAGCAGATATATACAAAATTGAACTTGATTATGGAGATATTTATTATGAGCTAGATGATAAAGAATATAGAATAATCAAAAGCTGCTCTTTGTTTGTAGATGCAGAAATAGGTGTAAAAAACTATAAGTTTGGTGGCTTTCTCCAATCAGTAGAAAATGAATGGTTAGTTGCTGAAATTAGAGATTTTCTGGAAGAATTAAAAACTCAGGAAAGTCTCAAAAAAACAGAATAAAAATTATTGAATTAGGGAAAAGTAAACAGGAAATTTATATTCCCCGCCCCCTGTTATCCATAAAATGATATAATCACCAAAATTCGTATATTAGTCAAAAAATTCAGAAAACAAGTGTCAATTGAGAAAAAAAATATAACAGTCAATTCCCTCGAATGGTTTTATCGGGAAGCTAAACCAGATAGCGAAACAAATAAATTGCCAGTTTTACTATTACATGGCTTACCTTCTCAAAGCCATAGTTGGACTATAATAATGCCCGAATTAGCTCAAGCAGGTTATCGGACGATCGCTCCTGACTGGATAGGTTGTGGTTTATCTCCGAAACTAGATAAAAGAGATTTTCCTTACACACCAGAGACTTTTATTAATGCTTTAGCAGAATTAATTAATTCTCTACAACTTGACCGTTTTTATCTAGTTGTGCAAGGATTTTTAGGTTCATTAGGTTTACAATATGCATTACGAAATCCAGAAAAAATTGAACGTTTAACTATTTTAAATACTCCTCTTTCTACTGCTGCTAAATTACCTTGGCAAATCCAACAATTAGGGATACCTTTTATTGGAGATATGCTGACTCAAGACCCTCTATTTGTAGATAGAACTTTAGAAAAAGGAAGTCGTTTAACAGTTGCCGATGAAGATTTAGAAATTTATCGTAGCCCCTATCTAAAAAGTTCCGCTGCTGGTAGAGCAATATTAGCAATTGTGCAAAAATTAGACTTAAAAAAATCAATGGCAGAAATTGAATCTGGTTTTAAAGGATGGCAGCAACCAACATTAATTATTTGGGGAATAAAAGACCCTTGGTTAGATATTAGTCAAGCGGAAAATTTAGCTAATATTTGTGAAAATGGAACTTTAGTTAAATTGCCAGATGCTGCACATTATCCCCAGGAACATTGGTCAGGAAATATTATAGATGAACTGCTTTTATTTTTGAGGCGAAAAATGGATAATTAATAATTAATAATTATTAATAGATAATTGATAATTACCTCTGATTAAAACCTTTCTTGATTGAATATAAGGAAATATTATTTCTTTTTTTTATTCAGGACTTACGCAACTGCAACGTATTTTCGTCATTGCGACCGAAGGGTTTGCGGAGCAGTCCGGAACGGATAGCAATCTCAAACCCCTGTTTTTCGTACCTCATGCGTAAGTCCTATTATTATTAAAAGCAGGTAAACATTTCCTACGGAATTCTGCGCAAACAGCAGTCAGCTAGCTTCCTGGGTCGTAACTGCGTTTTTTCGTATAGGGAATGCTCCGCATTCATGTCGGCGATAGCCGAAGTGCGTTTGCGGAGCATTCCGATAGGAAAGCTTTGCCCTAGCAAAAACAGCTATTTATTTGAGTTTTAGATAAAAGCTTTTTTAATTGAGGTAAATTTAATTTTACTATAGCAATCCTATTTTATTTGTGTATAAAAACTATCCCGCTTTTAGGGAAAAAGGAGGACTTTTAAGTTTTTTATCTACTTTTTTCTTTGTCAAAACCTATTTAGGATTGCTATATAAAAACTGAAATTACATGCTATTTTCATTTAAAGGTTATTCTTAAGATTGGGATATTATAGCGTTTCTCAAGCTTATGAGGTACACCTATCTTTAATTTCTTTTCTATTCCTTATTTCCCAGTTAAGTGTTCCCTAAAACCTAGAATTTTGTTCCTCACGCTTCTTGAGAATTGCTATATTTATTAGAGTTGATAACTAATAGCTGAATGCTTACAAAAATAGAGGTTTTAAACCGAATGGATTAATTGTTAATTAGTAATGCTACAGAAGTAAAAAGAACATTAAATAATCACAAAAACCAGGTAATATACTGACGAATAATCTTAATACTAGGATTTTTTTTTACACAGTTTCCTCTTCCCTATTTCCTGCTATACTAATAGTTAGCTAATATTTGTTTTCAGTTTATTTGTACCTCTGCCTGATTAATATACGCATCTGTTTCCTTTAAGACTGCCTTTCAATAATTAATAATTATTAATTACCTCTTCTGTAATAGAAGGATTGGTTAAAAGGGCATTTTTTTCTTCTCTTGGTCGATTTGATATGGCATTTAGCGTTCCCCACAAAGTGCGTTTTTCATATCGGCGACAGGGGAAACGCTACGCGACATGGAAAGCGGAGCATTCCCTATACGAAAAACCGTAGCTTCTCTGCAAGAGGCAGCATTCCCCAGGAAAGAAAAGCTCCTCTAATTTTGCCATAGTAAAAATGATTAGAAGTCAACTAAAATATAGCAATCCTAAATTGGTTGTAATAAGTTTTTTAATAATTAAAAAGAGCTGAAAAACTTGAAAATTATGACTCCTGACTCCTGACTCCTGACTCCTAAATACTCCCAAAATACCACAACCGATCGGAGGATTTCTATAGTAATTTTACATTAATTTTTACTATATTTTGCAGATGAAGTATAATTAATTGACAAAAATATAAAAATCTGATTTGATTTTAAGCCAAATGAAAACTGCATTAATTACAGGCGCTTCCTCTGGAATAGGTGAAACTTTTGCTCAAGAATTAGCAGCAATAAAAACCAATCTAGTATTAGTTGCTCGTTCCGAAGATAAACTACAAAAATTAGCAAATACTTTACAGAGTAAATATCAAATTCAGACTGATGTAATAGTTCAAGATTTAACAGCATCAGGAGCAACAAAGTCTCTATTTGAAGCAGTTTCTCAGAAAGGATTAACTATAGATTTATTAGTTAATAATGCTGGTTTTGGTGACTATGGAAATTTTGCTGGAAGACTTCTAGAAAAGCAAGTAAATATGATTCAATTAAATATTACTGCTTTAGTAGAATTAACACATTTATTTTTACCAGGAATGCAACAACGCAAATCTGGTGGAATTATTAATGTTGCTTCAATTGGTGGATTTCAACCTTTGCCTTATATGTCCGTTTATGGTGCAACAAAGGCATTTGTTTTAAGTTTTAGTGAGGCTTTGTGGGCAGAAAATCAAGATTCAGGAGTGAAGATATTAGCCCTTTGTCCTGGACCTACAGAATCAGATTTTTTCCAGAGAGCAGAATTTCCGGGGTCTGGAGGAAAAACTTCCATGGAAAAATTGACCTCTGCAGAAGAGGTAGTACGAGATGCTCTTCAGGCATTAGAAAAAAATCAATCTAATGTTGTTACAGGAGGATTGTTAAATCAAGTAATTGTTAATACTTCTCGTTTCCTTCCACGAGAGACTTTAGCTGGTGTAGTAGAAAAACAGTTTAAAAGTTTTGACCAAAATAAGTAAGTATAGTGCTACGCGCAAGTCAAAAGTAGTCTATCACTAAGTTTTTCCTGCCTAAATGTTCAGCTAATCAGCTAACAGAATTTACCAATGTCTGTGCCCTAAATGCACAGTCTTATAGAACCCATTTTGGCTCTATGAAAAGGGAGTAGGGGAGTGGGGGAGATGGCGAGATGGTGAATAGAGGGGCCTAGATTCTACTCTCGATCTCCTGAATTCTATAGGGGCGAAGAGCGAATTGCCCCTACGACTCCTGACTCAAGAGCCAAAAACCCTTACTTTTACCAAGATACCAAATGGCTTCTATAAATATAGTTATCTATTGCCAAAATGGTCATTTCCATCTTAAATCTAAGAATAGAATACTAAGATTAGACTTGACAAATAAAAGAGGATTATGTTAAACAAACGGTCGATAGTAGCATGGGTAATGGCACTATTAGTAGCATTTTTGGCGAGTTGTAGTTCTCCAACTCCACCGCCAACCTACTCAGATGCTCAATTACAGAAAATTGAACAATATACGGCCAGAATAGTGGCTTTGCGCGATCGCATGAGTGAACTAGAAAGCCTAATTCAACAGGAAGAATGGATAAATGTAGATACGTTTATCCACGGGCCATTGGGAGATTTGCGGAGTAAGACTAATTATCTGACCCAAAGTCTACTATTGGCAAAAGACAAAACACCTGTGCTGGATGCAGCAAAACAAGTATTTGAAGACTTAGAGGACATTGATGTAGCAGCAGCAGAAGGGGATAAAAAGCAAGCTCTGAGTGAGTACAAAAAAGCAGTAGCTGATTTTGATACTTTCTTAGGCTTAGTGCCAAAAGATAGTTAAATAGCTATAAGCTTTCAGCTTTCAGCTCAAGTCAAAACTATAGCAATCTTAATAATTAGGTTGTAAAATTTTACTGTAGGGGTTTGGTCTCTCAACCTAAGCAAAAATGGGATTTGGAAACCAAACCCCTACCATTTTTTTCATCTTTACAGATTTACAGAAGTCAAAAGTCATAAAACTCAATTTTATCGGCTAAAAAGTTTGATAATACAACAGTTTCAGGCAATTATTTAACATTTAAAGGAGCGAAACTATTTGTGACATCTAGTTAATTAGTATTACGTCATAAGATGAGAAAAAAAGAAGATTCCGTATTTCAATCCCGATGTTTCAAACAGAGATACTGATAACTGATAACTGATAACTGATAACTGAAATCACACCTACTCCCTAGAAAAAAAAATGAGTCATATAGTAATTATTGGATGTGGAATAGTTGGAGCGGCGATCGCTTATCAACTTAGCAAAATAGAAGGTTTAAAAATTACAGTTTTAGATAAACAAATGCCAGCTCAAGCATCTACGGGTGCTGCTTTAGGTGTTTTGATGGGAGTTATTAGTCAAAAAGCTAAAGGTAGACCTTGGAAAATGAGGCGCATGAGCGTGGAAACTTATCACAGTTTAATTCCTGAGTTAGAAGCAAAAATCAATCGCCCTATTTCCCATAACCGTCAAGGTATTGTACAGTTATGTTTGCCTGGAGACGATCTAGATAAATGGCAAAGATTAATAGATATTCGGGAAGCAGACGGTTTGCCATTAGAAATGTGGGATGTGGAACGAGTAAGCGATCGCTGCCCCCAACTCCAAACATCCGAAGTTACAGCAGCTATTTATTCTCCCCAAGATTTACAAGTTAACCCTGTTGAGTTAACTTTAGCTTTAGTCGAAGCTGCTCAACAAAATGGTGTCAAGTTTCATTTTGGAGTTACTGTTGCGCAATATAAAACTATTTCCCATCCCAAAAACGAATTTAGTTGTCGTCAAGTACACATAAAAAGTTTAGATGAAACAAAAAAAGCTCCTGCTTTAGCAGATGTTGACTGGTTAGTTGTTGCTGCGGGGTTGGGTTCATTACCATGTTTGCAAGGAATAAAAGGAGGTAAACTACAGTCCCTGCAACTGAAGCGCAAATCTAATGTTGATAATAGATTTACCATTGTACCTGTATTAGGTCAAGCCGTACATTTGCAAGTGCCAGCACCTTTAGGAAACCCAGATTTTCAGCCAGTTATAACTGGGGATGACGTGAATATTGCACCAGTGACAGAAAATGAATATTGGGTGGGAGCAACAGTTGAATTCCCCAACGATATTGGTGAAGTGGTTGCTGACTCCAATTTATTAGATACGGTGATGGCGAGAGCAATTAGTTTTTGTCCGGGTTTAGCAGATGCAACTATTCTCAGGAAATGGTCTGGTTTGCGACCTCGCCCAGAAGGTCAAGCAGCTCCTGCAGTTGGTTATTTAGAAGGGTTTAAAAATGTGTTGTTAGCAACTGGTCATTATCGGAATGGAGTGTTGTTAGCTCCGGCGACAGCAGAAGCAGTTGAGAAAATGATTGTGAAGTGAAGTCAGAATTTAGAATTCAGAAGTTAAATTATTGCTGTTATCGAAAAATTCTGGTCTAAAGCCTCCTCTTTTAAGGGGATAAAAAAAAGAGCATATTCCGTATTTCAAGCATCCTTATTCCATAGAGGTACTGATAACTGTTAACGGAGTTCCTCCGATCAGAGGCTAACTGTTAACTGATAACTGAAATGACCATGTTTTTCTATTCTTATTTTCCTTCCTTTCATGTAATTATTACAACTATAGTAATCCTAAATAGGTTGTAAGATTTTATTGCAGGGGTTTGGTCTCCAAACCCTAGCCAACATAATAGACATCTCCAGAAAAGAAGGAAGAAGGAATAGGGAACAGGAGAGAATAATTGATAATTTATGGATAATAATTGATTTTATTTGTCATTTTTGGAGTAGTCTAATGGGGTTTGGTTTCCAAACCCCTACAGTTTTTTTCACATCTCATTCCTGATTGCTACACTAGATTTTCTATTATATATAGATTTGTACTTAATTTAAGTTTTTATAATTAAAGTTTGTAGGGTTTGAGCAATATCTATATCTATACTTCGGGCTAGAGCAATACTACAAACAAAAACTTTTTTATCGCTTATATGATAATATCTTGATCTCGAAAATTATGATTGCTAACCAAAATACAAATAACATTTCTCCTAAAGAATATCTAGCAGGAGAAGAAATAAGTTCCGTCAAACACGAATACATTAACGGACAAGTATACGCAATGGCAGGTGCTAGTGATGCCCATGTCACAATTTCCCTCAACCTAGCTTCAGCATTAAGAAATTTTCTGCGAGGCAGTGGTTGTCGCGTCTATATGTCAGACATGAAAGCTCATATAGAAACTGCCAATACATTCTACTATCCCAATGTCATGGTAACTTGTGATGCCAGAGAGATCAAGCATTGACAAACCATAAAAAATATCCTTGTTTAATAGTGGAAGTTTTATCTGACAGCACAGAAGCATTTGATCGGGGTGACAAATTTGCTAACTATCAGCAATTACAAACTCTACAAGAATACGTCTTAATTAACCAAAAACGCCAACGTTTGGAATGCTTCCGTCGTAATGCAGAGGGACTTTGGGTATTACATACCTACACTCAAGGCAGTGAAATTCACCTAGCAAGCATTGACTTTCGTACTAGCATTGATAATTTGTATGAAGATGTCAGTTTTGGGGAAACATAGTTTTAGTAGACCGAAACATATTAAATGGTGCGTTACGACGGATTGTTAAATACCTTTCACCGTCTAAATTTTAGCCGCCTAACGCACCCTACTGGACCGACACAACTAATTTAGTGCATTAGGGAGTAGGGGAGTGGGGGAGTAAGGGAGTAGGGGAGCAAAATTTTTGTTGGGTTTCGGTTCCTCAACCCAACCTACATCTATTGCACCATTTAAGGTGTGTCAGTCCACTACTAGAATTATACAGATGTCTATTCTTTTAAAGCAGATAAAACCTGGTCATGAATTATCCCATTACTCACAACCACACCCCGGTTATCAACCATTTTCGAGCCATCAGCAAAATTCAAAGGTTTACCATTTAGATCAGTGACGCGCCCTCCTGCTTCCTCAACAACGATCGCTCCAGCAGCATGATCCCAAATATTTTCTCGGTAGTTTGGAGACTTCGGTGAGGGCAAACGCAAATATAAAGCAGCTTTTCCAGATGCCACAATACCATATTTTGCTTGGGAGTCTACCCTAACTGATGGCTCGGTAATACCTGCTGCTTTTGCTACAGCATTCTGACGATCTTGGTCGCCGTGGGAACTTTCCACACTTTCAACAAACCGGAGATTAGCAGTATCATCCGCCTGCACAACCTTAATTGGAGTCAGTTCGCCTCCTGCTATTGGCATCATTGCTGCCCCTTCACCCCGCACTGCTACATATAGCATTCCTGGTTTGTTGTTTTCTACTGGCATCGCCGGACAAGCTAACACCCCGACCTTAACTTCTCCTCCTTCCACTAATGCTAATGCTACTGCATATTGGTCTTGACGTAAGAACCCTTTTGTGCCATCAATGGGGTCTAACGTCCAATAACGAGGTCCAACTTTACCGTTACCTTGGTTAATCCACTGTACCACCTGTTCTGGGGTAGCATCTGCAATTTGTTCCTTTACATAATTTGTCACTTTTGTCAAGTTTTCTGCCATTTCTGGAGTCTGTAAATCAGTTGCATCTTCTTCTCCCACCACTGGGTCATCCGGAAAAACCTCAGCTAAAACTTTGCAAATCAACGCCTGAGCGCCATAGTCAGCAATAGTTACAGGACTTTTGTCGCCCTTTTCCATTGCGGGGGGTATATTGCCACGCACCTGTTCACAGAGTTTAGCTGCTGCTAGGGCAGATTCTATTGCTATTTGTTTTTCGCGATCGTATGCCATGAGTAATTTTAAATTAGGTACTATTCATAGAATATATTAGATTTGTCAAGTTAAAAATTGTGGGAAGTCCAGTAGGGTGTGTTAGCGTTTGCGCAGCATTCCGTTTGCGAAGCATTCCGCAGGAAAGGAAAGCGTAACGCACCATCTTTTAATCCACTGAGCAAAGCGTAACGCACCATTTCTTAGGGAAGCTTAACCCATCCCACAGATTACTTGATAATTAATTCCTTATGTGATTTTTGAGTTAATATTAATAGTGGTGCGTTACGGCTAGCGCCTAACACACCCTACTGAATTGAGGGTGAATAAGAGTTACGCAGCGAAACAAGAAACCGGGTTTATTACCTTGATTATTTTCAAGTCAGAGTCCAGTAGGGTGTGTTAGCGTTTGCGCAGCATTTCGTTTGCGAAGCATTCCGCAGGAAAGGAAAGCGTAACGCACCATCTTTTATGAATGCTTAACCCGCCATTTTTTAGGGAAGCTTAACCCATCCCACAGATTACTTAATCATTAATTCCTTATGTGATTTTTGAATTATATAGTGGTGCGTTACGGCTAGCGCCTAACGCACCCTACTGGCGCTGAGTGGGGTAAAGTAATATAATGCAACGCACCCCTGCTAACAGATTACCCCTTCGTAAATGTCCACCAAACAATATTAGTATTTTGGTGATTCGCCGAAAACCGGATGGTCAGGCGATTAAGAGTTATCATTAAGACATGGACGGCGCTCCACCGCCCAGATTGCAAGGCTGTTTTGCCTATTAACAGTTGTGCGTAACTTCATAACTATAACATGGTTCAAAAATAGAGGGATATCTATTTGATAACTTTTATCTTGAGTTGGACAATATCTCAAATAAGAATTATGGACTTGGCTGAGATTTCAAGTATTCTAGAAATTCTAGTAACTCTTGGTAGGTTAAGTATTTAGGCATATATTTCTCATAAGTTTCTTCAAGATAATTTTGTTCCCGTAGTCTGCTCCACCCCAAGCGAGCGACCTCTGTATTTTTTTGGGATAAAGCATCTAAAAAACTACAAAGCTGACTCCTGTCAACATGACTAATTTCCAGGAAAAAAAATTTGTATTGGGGTTTGTATACTGATTGTTAAATGATTTTTTAAATGATGCTGTACTTTCAGCAATTGTTCTTCTGTAAATTGTTGAAGTGATTGTTTCCCGTAAACTTGCCTTAAATATATTCGCCTATCTCGATTACTCCAATGCAACTTTCTGATATCGTCATTAATTAAAGCAATAATATCGGATTTAGTTATGAGTTGGGGAGTGAGACTGTCTTGTGTTTTTTTAGGTCTATATTTTTCTTTAATCCGAGTTACTTGCTGTTGAAATTTAGCTCCTTTTTGAGGATTTATCATACATACAAAATTAGCAAATCCTTCAATTGAGGCAATAATATCACCACCTTGAGAGTTCCCCCAATGTCGATTTTCTAAACCGTATTTCTCAAGATTATATAGAGTAGCGCGGAAGCGTTTTAAAGTTTCTCTAGAAATATTCAACTCACTATTGACAACAATTCCAGTAACTTCTTGTCGCCGAGATTTCCGCATAATTATAGTTTTATTTTCGTTAATTTCAAAGTCTTGGAATCTGACAATTAATCGCGTGTTTTTCAGAATCTGAGAAATATATTTGAGACTCTCTCCAGAACCAGAAAAAGTTAGGTCATCAGCATAACGAGTATAATTAAAACCATATTTTATAGCCATTTCAGTTAACCTGCTATCTAACTTCCGACAAAGAAGGTTACTAATAGCTGGACTACTGGGAGAACCCTGGGGTAAATGTAAGCATTCAGCCGTCAGCTATTAGCTATCAGCAAAGAATAAATTAGCCTCTAAAGAGAATTAAAAGTTATGAATAAAGTTGGTCATCAGCTAATCTTAGAATTGCTTGATTCTTTACAAAAGCTCTTTGCCCAGCATTCCGCATTTCGTGCAGAATGCTAATAGGTGAATACTTACGGGTAAATAACGTTCTGTCCAGGATAATAATTGATGTGGTTTTCCTTCCCATTCTATCTCTTTTAATTTTGGTGCAGTACAAATTAAACCAAAGATTATTGATGCTGTTTCTGAGTATCCAAAAGATTTAAAAAGCCCTTTAACTCGTTTATATGAAATAGAAGGAAAAAAGTCTTTTAAGTCAATATTAATAATAACTTCTTTCCCTAAGTGTGGTCGAGCATTCGTAACTATGGAACATTGAGTACGGAATCCGTGAGCAGCATCGTGTGGTTTGATTTTGGTTAAAATATTATTTAGAATCCAGTTTTGTGCTTTTTTCAATTGAGGAATAGGTGCAGATATGTTTCGTTCTCCACCAGTTTTTTTTGGTATTTTAAAATTAGTATAGTGGTATTTTTTTTGTGAATAAACTAACCAACGTAATCCGGAAATACTAATTCCTATAGCAGCAGCAATCTCTTCATGGGAATTACATAATGGTAAGTTATTTTCCCGTAATTTATTCTCATTAAATTCGGCATTTATTGCACGTTTTTTATGAAGATAACAAGCACGTTCTAGTTTTCTACAGAGCCATCTTTCGAGTCGTTCTAACTCTTCTCCTGCCCAAGCATATCCATCTAATATATCAGTTTCATATTCCCAAGAGGGAGGAAAATATTCGGGAAATATTTCTGACAATTCATCATAATCACTGTACCAATTTTCATCATAAAAAATCCAATTATCCTGCTGATAATACCAATCATCATCATACTCTATTGGGGGAGATTCGTGTTGATAATCGCGACCAATTAACTCCAGCATTTGTTGAGACATGGCAGTGTATTCTCGGTCTCCCAAAAGTAAGGATGCTTGCTTCAAGTCTTCTCTAGCACCTTGGTCATCTCTTTGCCGTCGCCGAACTAAAGCTCGGTAGTGATATGCTTTAGTATAGTTAGGATTAAAACTGATAATTTGGTTAAAGTATTCAATAGCTTGTTCGTAGTTTTTTTGACCGTAGTATTCAATACCATTTTTAATAATTTCATCTAAGTCCATATCGAAAATTAGAAAATATTTGACTTTTTCTTTTAAGACATATATTTTTTTTTATACTGCGGTAATCAATCTATTTTACCAATTATTTCTAACCAGATTAAACAGCTACTATCAGCAATAATTAAATCAGTCATTACTTACCTCTTCCCGCAATTATTCAGCATAATAATTAAAATTAGGGATTTTATATTGTCCTAAAACTTCTATAAAATCTCATTTAGAATATCCTGCTAATTTTGCTGCTTTTCCTAAAGAAAGTTTATTAACTTCATATAATTTTATTGCTAAGAATAACTTAGCCTCATTTTCAGAAATTCCCTGATGAAGTTCACAAACTAAATTCATAATTACTCCTTTTTTTGTGTTTGTTTCTATATTATAAGGTAAAACAGTCCAGTAGGGTGAGGTACACCCACGCGAGCAAGATGCACGGTTCCCGAAAAATCGCACTAATTATTAATATCTTTCCTTCTTCCTTCTTTCTTCTTCCTTCTTCCTTCTTAACTTAACCATAAAAAATCCATCCATTTGTTCTCTATGAGGCCAAACTTTTATCCATCCTTCTGTACAAGGAGAAACTATAAAATCAATGTTCGGGGCTTCAATTTCCCACTCAGAATTATTAGCTAAAAACTCTTCAATAATTCCCTCATTTTCTAAAGGATAAATTGTGCAAGTCGCATATACTAAAATTCCTCCAGGTTTCACCCATTTAGCAGCAGTTTCTAATAATTCACTCTGAAGTTTTGCTAGTTCTTGAATATTCTCTAAAGTTTGTCTCCACCGCGCATCTGCCCGACGGTGTAAAGTTCCTAAACCAGAACAAGGTACGTCTAATAAAACTCGGTCAGCTTGATTAATAAATTGTGGTAAATTTCGACTATCACCTGTAGAAATAGAAATAGATTTTAACTGCAATCTTTCGGCATTTTGCTCTAATTTTTTCAGTCGAGAAGCAGTTTTATCAATAGCAAAAATTTTACCATTATCTCCCATTAATTCTGCTATATGAGTTGTTTTACCTCCAGGAGCAGCACAGGCATCAATTATTATTTCTCCTGGTTGGGGATTTAATAAATAACTAACTAATTGAGCGCTACTATCTTGAACTGACGACCAACCTTCGTTATAACCTGGTAATTTTTGGATTTTACCGACTGCTCCAGTTAATCTTAATGCTTGGGGAAGTTGGGAAATTCTGCTAACAGAAATACCTGTATTTTTAATTGCTATTTCTACTTCTTCAAGAGAAGTTTTGAGAGGATTAATTCTTAAATCAATACTTGGAGATTGATTGAACCATGAACATAATTCTTCTGCTTCGGTTAAACCTAATTTTTCTATCCAATATTCAATTATCCAGTCAGGAAAACTATAGGATATTCCTAATTTTTGCACTGGATTTTCTGGCAGATTTATAGTCAAGTCGCGCCGAATATATTCTCGGAGTAAACCATTAACAAAACCAGCTAATTTAGCAAACTTATTTTGTTTAGCTAACTCAACCGTTGTATCAACTGCTGCCGATTCGGGAATGTGTTCTAAATAAGATAATTGATATAAACCAATATGGAGAATAATGCGTAAATCAGGGTTTTGTTGATGAGATTTCTTTTTAGCTAATTCGTCGATAATAGCATCAAGCGATCGCTCTCTTCTGACACAACCATAAACTAATTCTGTAACTAATCTGCGGTTAGCATCAATTAAGTCATTTTTTCTCAGATATTTATCTAAAGCAAAATCAGCAAAAGCTTGTTTTCGATATATTTCTTGGAGGATGATAAAAGCTAATTGACGGGGGTTATTATTCATAAAAGGGAATAGGGAATAGGGATTAGGGAGTAGGGAGTAGGCAGAAATAATTGATTTTATTGTTTATTATTGGAGATGTCTAATAGAAATAAAGATAGGTGTACCTCATTAGTCTGAGAAATACTATAACATAATTTGGAGCTATGACTTTAACTTTTTTACCCAAACAATAAACCGGGTTTATTGCCCTAATATTGTTGCTAAAATCATAAATTCTATAAACCAGGTTTATGAACCTGAAAATTGCTATAATCAAGAAAAAAATTAGGAGAAATTATGATGAATTTTAATTTAACTAATCAAGCCGAAAATTATACTAACTCTTTGATTAAAATTAACCACTTTTCTAGCTCTTTATTTTCATCATAATTTTCCGAATTTTCCTCTGTTTTTTGTTCGGTGAGCTGACTTGTCTTTTTTGGCTCAAGGTCAGCACTAAGTTGAGGGTTAGGCTGAACATTTACTTGGGCAAAGATTAGACTATTAACTTGCTTAGTGCCTGGATATACTGGAAAAAAACTTGTCACTATTATAAGGTAAAGAACTAGACAAGACAGCTATTTTCAGCACAGCTAATAAGGTCTGTTTAGGTAGTTTAACCAGAAATTAGAATACCCAAAAAGAGAATTTTTAAATGTCTATTATAGCAATTATTGATTGTAGATGAATGGGTACAAAGCGATCGCCTGTTTATTATGATATTCAAAGTCACTCTAACTAGGGTATCCTAAATAAAAGTCACTAACTTTAACAAATCAATTTTCAATGACTATCTCAACTCCAAACACCCCTAAACACAAGAAAGCTAAAGCTCTCAGACCAGGTGCCCGTCGTCCTGCTAAAGAACTCTGTAGCGAATGTGGTTTGTGCGATACATATTATATCCATTATGTCAAGGACGCCTGTGCATTTCTTAATCAACAATTCGACAACCTTGAACAACAAACTCACGGACGCACTCGCAACCTGGATCGGGAAAATGAAACCTATTTTGGCGTTCATCAAGATATGATGGCAGCTCGAAAAAAACAACCTATTGAAGGCGCACAATGGACTGGTATTGTGAGTACGATCGCCTGTGAAATGCTCAACCAAAATATTGTTGAGGGTGTGGTTTGTGTGCAAAACACGAAAGAAGACCGCTTTCAACCAATGCCAGTTATTGCTCGGACTCCAGAGGAAGTATTGGCAGCAAAAGTTAATAAACCGACTCTTTCTCCTAATCTTTCAGTATTAGAAGAAATTGAAAAATCTGGCATGAAAAAATTATTAGTAATAGGGGTTGGTTGTCAGATTCAAGCATTACGAGCTGTGGAAAAACAATTAGGTTTAGAAAAGCTCTATGTTTTGGGAACTCCTTGTGTGGATAATGTGACAAGAGAGGGTTTGCAAAAGTTCTTAGAAACTACAAGTAAGTCTCCAGAAACTGTTGTACATTATGAGTTTATGCAAGATTTTAGAGTACACTTTAAACATGAGGATGGCTCGATAGAAAAAGTACCTTTTTTTGGTTTGAATACCAAAAAGCTAAAAGATATTTTTGCTCCTTCTTGTCTGAGTTGTTTTGACTATGTAAATGGTTTAGCAGATTTAGTAGTAGGATATATGGGAGCTACCTTTGGTTGGCAGTGGATTACTGTTAGAAATGAGACGGGAAAAGAGATGTTAGATTTGGTGATGAATCAATTAGATACTCAACCTGTTATATCTCAGGGAGATAGACATCAAGCTGTTCAACAAAGTATTCCAGCTTATGACCAAGCTGTAACTTTACCAATGTGGGCCGCAAAATTAATGGGAGTTGTAATTGAAAGAATTGGTCCTAAAGGTTTGGAATATGGGCGGTTTTCTATTGATTCCCATTTCACAAGAAATTATCTCTATGTAAAGCGGAATCATCCAGAAAAATTAGAGGCTCATGTGCCAGAGTTTGCTAAGAAAATTGTCGGGCAATATAAGTTGCCAGAATAATTTTTTGTTGTAGGGTTTTGAGGTAATATTTTCCCAATATCTCTACACAGTAGGGGCAAATGGCCATTTGCCCCTACAGGGTTTTGGTTGTAACTTGAGGTCATCAATCTGAAAAGCGCTGTAATATAAAGTACAGAGATTTTTGCTTCAAGGTAGAACGCAGAAGTTTTGTATTCAACATTTCTGGAAAACCGTTAAAATTCCTTAATTTAATAATTCTAAATTCTGATAATTTTCATAAGATTAATTCGATGATTTTTTTAATTTGCTTGAATTGATAATTTTCAACTAAACAAGTTAATTTCTCAGCTAATAAAGAATGTATTCCTGGGATTTCTGCAATCAACTCTAAAGCCATATCATCATTTAAAACTTTACTTGCATAATACAACTTTTCTAACCATTCTGGAGCCATGATCATTAAATCCTCTGGTTTTAAAATTTCTATTTTATTGCTTCCAGCTTCCTCCTCTTCTTGTGCATAAATATATTCTACTCCTAAATGTTTTTTCATTGTTGCAAAAATCATTGATTCTCGGAAAGGTTTTCTCACAAAATCATCACACCCTACTGATAAAATTATTGATTTTTCTTCTTCTAATACACTGGCAGTTAAGGCTATTATTTTCGTGTTTTTTCCTTGTTTTGTGGCTTTAATATATTCAGTTGCATCATAACCATTCATTACGGGCATTTTCATATCCATCCAGATTAAGTCTGGATGCCAATTCTTCCAGATTTCAATTGCTTCTTGACCATTTATACCTTCTTTTAGTTCAAATTTTAATGGCTCTAGTAATTTGATTAATAATTGACGATTAATTTGGATATCATCTACGATTAGTATTTTGTAACTGGGCTGATTCGGTTTTAATTCAATGGGATAACGCTCTTTTGTTTGGGCTTTTACTGCTGTGGAATTAACTAGATTTACCTTAATATAAAATGCAAATATAGTACCTTTTTGAACTTCACTTTTTACAGTAATATTTCCTCCCATTAATTCTACAAAAGCACGGGTTATAGACAATCCTAAACCTGTGCCTTCTTGACTTTTTTTTCCTGATTCTGTTTGACTAAATATTTCAAATACTTGATTTAATTCTGCTGCTGCTATCCCTACCCCTGTATCTTCTACCGTAAATAGTAATTTGGCAGTATTAATTGTTGGATTTTTGATTTCTAAGAGAGATTTTTGAGTTTCTAACACAGGCAAGATATTTTTGCTATCCTGAGTTTTTACTTTGACAAATATGCCACCTTCAAAAGTAAATTTAATTGCATTATTCAGTAAATTAATTAAAACTTGACGTAATTTGGTTTCATCAGTGCAGATATATCTGGGGATAGTCTTATCTATTTCAAAAATTAACTCTAAGCTTTTGGCTTCAGCTTTGATTTCAAAAAGAGTCTGAATTTCATTTAAAAGAAAATATAGGTCAAAATTCTTAGGTTGGAAACTTTGTTTTCCGGCTTCGATTTTAGCCAATGCTAAAATATCATTAATTAAACTGAGTAAATATTCCCCACTACGATTAATTATCTCGATATTTTCTTGGACTTCTTGAGTTAAATAAATATGATGTTTGAGAATTTGAGAAAAGCCTAAAATTGCATTTAAAGGTGTGCGTAATTCATGGCTCATATTGGCAATAAAACGACTTTTGGCAAGGTTGGCAACTTCGGCTTTTTCTTTAGCTATAATTAATTCTTGCTCGGCTTGTTTCCGCTCAGATATATCTTGAAAAGAACCATATAACCTAGTGCAAATATGATGATTAAATTCTGCTTTTCCTGTCGTGATGACCCAAATTTTCTTCCCTTTTGCTGTTACCAATTTTAATTCTTCATTCCAAGGTTTACCCTTTTTTATCCCCCTTTCCATAGCTTGAATCATAGTATTACGACTTTCCCCTTCTGGATAAAAATTAATTGCTGTTGCTAAATCAGGCTCAAAATCTAGTGCAACTTCATGAATTTCTTTAGTTATAGCTGACCAATAAAGTTTTTGCTCAATCAGGTCTAATTCCCATGCACCGATACGAGCTTGACAACTCATAGCTTCTAACATTTCTTGCTGATGAGCTAGTTTAATTTCAGCTTGTTTGCGATCGCTAATATCACTCAAAACACCAATTACACAATCTTGACCATTTAAGTGACTTACTGTTGCTGAGAGGAGAATAGTTTTCTTTATACCTGATTTGATCCGAAATATCACTTCAAAATCAGAAATATATCCAGTCTGAGTTAAAGTTTCTCTGAAATATTCAAAATCCTGTAGATCATCCCATAAATTCATTTCCACACAAGTTTTACCTATCGCTTCGGTGTAAGAGTAGCCGAGAACGCGACTAAAGCTATCATTAACATCTAACCAACGTCCGTCAGAAAAAGTTGCGATCCAAGCAGGTTGAGGACTGCTTTTAAAAATGGTTGAAAATTTTACTTCTGATTGATACAGAGCTATTTCAATTTCTTTGCGTTTGGTAATATCTACAGACATTCCCACTATCCGAACTGGGATATCTTGAGCATTAGTTATAACTTTAGCAGCTACTTGAAGCCATCGCCATTGACCAATATTTTCTGTATCCATTACCCGATGCTCAATTTGAAAAGTTCCTCGATTCTGAATTGCTTCTTTATGAGCATGGTTAAGAGCTTCTCTGTCATCAATATGAACTGCTTCCATAGCTTGTTCATAGGACATTTGGAGTGGATAGGATAAATTCGCTAGAGTCCAGAAAAAGATTTGATTCGTTGTCAGATTTCTTTCCCAAGCGCTTGCCCCTGAAATATCCATCGCTAATTTTAATTGAGTCTCACTTTCCTGTAGAGCAATTTCAACTTGTTTGCGTTCAGTAATATCTATAACTGTACCGATAAATTTAACAACTTTTCCTGAGTCATCATAAACAGGTTTTCCCTTTGCTTGAATATAGCGAGTATTATCTTTTTGGGTAATAATTTTCAAATCTGTATCAAAAGACTGATCGGCTTTAACTGCTGCAATAATTATTTTTTCATAATGTTCTTGACTTTCTGGATGAACCTGTAGAATAGTTAAATCTGGTCTCGGAACAGGTGCTCGATCCTCAGCTTCAAAAATACGATATAATTCCTCTGACAAAATAAATGCTTTAGTAGTGACATCAAATTCCCAACTTCCTACTTTAGCAATATGTTGAGCTTCATTCAGAGCTTCTGTTTTTTGTGCTACTTCTGCTTCTAATTTTTGAGTGTAATTCTGTCTTAACTGTTCACTTTGACGGAGGGAATATTCCATCTGCTCTAACGACTCCGTAAGATTTGCTACTTCTTGAATCATTGTTAGAGGAAAATTTTGATCTAGTTTTCCCTGAGCAATGTTTTGACTAGCTTGAGTTATTTGAGATAAAGACTTAACGAGACGACGGGATGTGTAAAGACTACAGGCGATCGCTCCTACTAATGCTAACCCACATAATACTATAGTACGACGCACATTAGCCTGAATTTCACCTAAAAATACAGATTCGGGTACAATATTGACAATTATCCAATCTAAACCATACTCATCTTGATAAGACTTGACCATCACACACACAGGCATAGAAATGTCAAGATGTAACAATTCTGGTTCTAATAAACCTTGTAAATTATTGCCATATATTTGTTTGACAGCTTCAGTAACATTACGAATTAATGGATCTTGTGACTTGACAGCTTTAAGCCTTGTGGGTGTGTCATTGATGATTACAACCGGAGATTCATCCCCAGAATTAGCAACAATTTCACCAGTTCTCTCCATAATAAAAATACTGCTAGAGCGATCGCCTTTGACTTGTTGCAAAAATTGGCTGAGTTGATGAAGTTCAATATCAATTCCCAAAACCCCTAACAATTTTTGTTGTTCTCCATAAACAGGAGTGCTGGCGGAAATACTAATATTTGTGAGAGCATCTTTCCCCCAAGTGTAAACCGAACTCCAGATAGGTTTTCCCGCTTTAACTGCATCCGTGTACCAAGACATATTATTTCTTTGAGTATTTTTGATGACCTTCAATACCTCCGTTCTATTACCTTGCTCATCAAGTCTGTATTGAGTTAAAACACCAATATTATTTCTGGGAATTTCGGCTATAATTCCTTCTTTATTTGAGACATAACCTGAACCAATAAAGGAACCATCTTCCCCTCCAAAATTGACGAATACAAAATCAAATAACCGAACCTGTCTATAAAAATATTTGCCCAGTGCTGGAAAATCATTGAGGTCTAAAACCCCTGCCTCAAATGCTTCTAAATTGGTCAAATTAATTTCTTGTGCCTTACCCAAATAAGAATCAAGGTATTGATCGATACTCTTTCCTTGTTCACTCATCAATTGGGCAATTAGCTGCCCAATTCCTTTTTCTCCGATACGATAGGATAGATAACATACTAAGCTGACAATAGCAATAACTTGAACGGTAAACTGTACAGTTAATATTAAATAAAGGGGTATTTTGGTTTTATTTTTATAAAAAAATAACATATTATACCAGTTAGTTTAAAAAACAAGAATTATACAAAAATGTGGATATCAAATAGCATTTGTAACAAACACTGATCACGCTTGGTATTAGACAGTTATCTCTTTGTTTCAATATTTACCAAATAATTAATCATTAAATAATTCAGCTTTATTAGCCTTCCTCCATAGGGAAAAAAAGTGCTAGGAGATTTCCTTATATAAGGTTTTTCTTGAGGTAATTATCAATTATCAATTATTAATTATTAATTATCAATTATCCATTATCAATTATCAATTATCCATTATCCATTATCGCCCTTGGTATAAATCAAAAACTAACTACTACCTGATTACGTCCCTCTTTCTTAGCCCTATACAGAGCGCTATCAGCTTTTTTCAAAGCTTGATTGATATCCAGACATAAACAAGAGAGCTTGGCAACTCCCACACTAATGCTAACTTGGACTCTTGTGCCGTCCAAAAGATCGATTTCCAACATTTCAATCGTCCGCCGAATGCGTTCCGCCAAGATTTGACCATCCTCAAGGGTAGTTTCTGGAGAAAAAATCGCAAATTCTTCCCCTCCCATTCTGGCTAAAATATCAGTAATTCGCACGCAATTCTTACAGGTATTGGCGACGGTCTTCAACACCATATCGCCAACGTCGTGACCATAAGTGTCGTTAATACTTTTAAAGAAGTCAATGTCTAGCACTAACACGGTAGCTTCGCGACCAGAACGCTTCGCTCGCTTGATTTCGATGTCAACCTGTTGAAAGAAATAGCGACGGTTTGCCACCTGCGTTAAATCATCGGTGGTTGCCATTAATTGAATTTGCAAGGCTTTTTCTAGAAGCTTTTCTAACCGTCGAGCCATGAGGGCAATTTCATCATTACCAATAACAGGTATCTCAGTTTCCTCAAATGTTTTGGGTACACGAGCCAGAGATTGACTGATTATCTCCAACCGTTGGGAAAAACCACCCTCAACAATATGCCATTGCATTACTACAACAATCGCAATTACTATTAGACTAATAACGATAATGAATATTATCGCCCACTGCTCCATCTGAAAAACAGTGTTTTTTTCCTCCTCAAAATCATCAATAATTCCTTGGGTGTATTGGTTAGAAAATTCCATCAGTTGGTTAACAGTGATTTGCAGTTCTGACAATACCTCTACACTGGTCTCTAACAATTGATTTTTCAGGAGTAGTCTTTCTTGCTCTAAATCTAGAGAAGCTGCCATGAGCTGAAAACCTAGTTGGGTTTGAGAGCGAATTTGCTGGCCTAAGAGCAACATTTCTACAATATTTGGGTTGACTCTATTCTGAGATAGCTTATTCCCTGTATCTTCAAGTTCCATCAGTAGCGAATCAATATGTTTATAAGTCCTATTTAGGGAAGATTTTGTTTTAGCCTCAGCTAGTCTCGGAGCATCCAATGCAATTTTTTCGATTATATGGTTAAGCTTTCTTGTTTGCTCTACCCTAGGTAAATCTTGTTCTATAAATTGATTGACCGTCTGTTTAATCACCTGCATGACTATGACGGAAGAAGTAGTTATCAACAGTAGTACCCCGATAGTAATGGCAAACACCAGTAACATTCTAAATTTGATGGTGTTTATAAATTTCAATTTGTTTTCCTTCATCTCAGCCATCTTGGTTTTCTCTCCATCTTTCTTGATAGAGTTGGCGATAAGGGCGATCTGGTTCAAAAAAACCTCTAGAATTTACCACGCTGGCAGCATTTTTCTGAGTCACTACATAAGGTTGATTCACATATCCGCTAGGGGGGACGCCCATCAAATTACGGTGAATTTCATCAACCAACTGCCAGCCATGCATTAAGAGTGGTTCAGCGACAGAAGCATATTGATAACTCTTATGTTTCATGCGTAATAGTGCTGATATACTACCGTCCCCAGCAGAAATATTGAGGGGGGTGGGTAGATCGCTGGATACCAGTTCGTTAATTGCATGATCGAAATATAAGTCATTAATGGCTAGGGAATGAGTCCATCTATTGCCATAGCGTTTCTGTAAACGACGAATGGCTGGGGGGACTAAAGATGCTGTTTGATCCAGGGGAATATCTTCAACAGATAGCACTGTGCAGCGATCGCAACTTTCGAGTGCTTTAACCATCTGATTCGCTTTTTCCAGAGCAATATTGATCCGGCGATCTGTGAAGACAACCACTCCAGCGGTTTGTCCTTCCTCTGGCTGAACTAATCCTGCTGCTGCTAAGGCTACTTTACGGGAATCGGTAGTAACATTGACTTGGACAGGGGTATTAGGTACTGACCCTGGGTAAGGTGCGACGTGCCAACCCACAATAGGAATTTGCTGCTGCTCAAATTTTTTCAGATAAGAATATGTAGACATCGAGACAATATCTCCTCCGACTAAAATCAGCCCATCTGGTTTGAGAGCTAATGCTTCCACTAGATACTGATGACGCAGAGTAGCTGAACTGCTGATGTCAAAAATTTTTACATCCCAATTCAAAGCTTGGCAAGCTTCTTGAATACCAACCACCACACCAATTATCCCACCATTACGCAGGTCTTCGGCAACTACAACAACTGTTTTGTCAGAGGGATCTGTTCTTTCCAACTTTCGGAAGGTCAAGTTAGAAGCACAACTTAGGAACAAGACAATGACTAAGCCACTAATAAACAGACTGACAAATAATTTTGCGTATTTTTGTCCCATAGATAGAGTGCACAAAGAGTTAATCAGAAATTATAGTATTTTAACAAAATCTTGATCTTTGTAAAAAAGTATAGCGCTAGGGAATAGGGAATAGGGAACAGGGAACAGGGAACAGGAGACTATCAAAGGGTTTCAGAATTTATAAATGTCCTAACCTTTGCTTCGACTGCTATATAAGTAGTCAAGCCAAATTAATTGTATATTTGGTGCTGCTCTTAAGTAGGTAGGCCAAATTATTTTGGCTCTACTTAGGGCTTGCTGAATAAATCTCAAAGTATTGACAAATGAAGGTTTTAGGATTTTTATGTCTGGAAAAAGTGCAAGGTTTTCGGTCTAAAAAGCTTAAAAAGCTAGGATTTTAGGGTGCATAATGCAGAAAAATCACTCTTATAATTCTTCCGACGACTTCCTCTAAATTCGCCATTCCTCCTGACTCTGTACGGACGTTGCACAGGCAAAAATGCGTTTTCCGTTCCGGAATGCTCCGCTTTCCATGTCGCGCAGCGATACGTCCCTACCTCCTGACTCCTACTCCCACCACTTACTACCAATTACCAAAAGTAATGCTATACTTGATTAATACTTCAGTTATTCAGTAATTATCTTGGTAGAATCATATTTTTTCTGATTTAAGGCAATTTAATATTAATTATCATTATTTTTACTTCTCCCGTACAGACGTTGCACAGGCAAAAATGCGTTTTCCGTTCCGGAATGCTCCGCTTTCCATGTTGCGCAGCAAAACGTCCCTACACTCCCCTACTCTGAAATAGATAAAGTTTTTGAGAAATGGTATTATAGTTTTTCAGCAAACTCTACTTATCAAGTATAATTGCTTACAACCTTCAGTCAGAAGTATAAGCGATCGCCTGATTTCGCCCCTGCTGTTTTGCCGTATACATCGCTCGATCGGCCATATCAACCAGAGTCTTCGGTGAACTTTCTGAAGTAGGAATCACACAGGAAATTCCTAGACTAACAGAAACAAGAGGACTTACCTCTGAGCGATCATGGGGAATTCCTAGCTCCTTAATCTCTTGTTGAATCATATCAGCAGTAGCGATCGCTCCTTCCCGATCTGTATTGGGCAAAATGATAGCAAATTCTTCACCTCCATAACGAGCAACAATATCCCTGGGGCGTTTGAGAACTTTAGAAGTTGCCTGTGCAACACGAATTAAACAATTATCACCCTTTTGATGACCATAGTAATCATTATATTTTTTGAAGCAGTCAAGATCCATAATAATTAAGGCGAAAGGTTGTTTTTCTCTTTGACAAGTTTGCCATTCTTTCGCTAAAGTTCGATCAAAAATACGGCGGTTACTAATACCTGTTAAACCGTCTATACTAGCGAAATTATTTAATTCTAATTCCTGTTTTTTTCTTTCAGTAATATCTCTAACTGTAACACTAAAACCATCAGCCAACTTAACTGCTATACAAGAATACCATCTTTTCTCTCCCTTGTAGTCATAACTAAAATCCTTTTCCCAGGATATTCCTGTTTCCACAACTCCAACAAAATCACCAAATAAATTAGGCTCAACTTTGTTGATCAATCTTTTGAAAACCAACTTACCACTTACATCTTCTAGTTGTTGATTAAAAATTTGAGCCATAATAGGATTAACAATTAGGCAACGAAAATCATCTATATTTCCTGTTCTATGGTTTCTGACTGCTTCCAAGGCAGCAATCCCATCAAGGGAATTATTTACAATACTAGAAATCAATGCTCTAGATTGATATAAACTTGCTTCTATTTCTTTTCTTTTTCCAATTTCTTGTTTGAGCTTTTCTTTTTCTTTTTCTAAGAGATTTTGTTGTTGTTTAATCGTTAACTGACTTTTGATTCTTGCTAATACTTCTTCTTCCTGAAATGGCTTTGTAATATAGTCATTTCCTCCTACTTCAAAGGCTTTTACTTTATCAAATACTTCACTTAAAGCACTAATAAAAATAATCGGAATATGTTTAGTTGCATCGTTTGATTTTAAGGATTTACAAACTTCATAGCCATCCATACCTGGCATTTTTATATCTAATATAATTAAATCAGGGGGTTCTATTTCCACTGCTTCAATTGCAGTTTCACCATCGGTAGCTTTTCTAACTTGATAATTTTTTTCCTTTAACATAGATGTTAAAACTCGTAAGTTAGGAATTTGATCGTCAACAATTAATATATTATTTGTTATTATCTCTGATTCCATTATCTTTACCTAATTATTATATTTATAGGACTTACGCAAATAAACCCGGTTTCTACGGTAAATCGTTGTTTTGAGTAATATAAGTCTACGATAAACCGGGTTTATGGGTTCACCTCCGTAAGTTCTGATTTAGTTATTTGGTATTTTTTATGTAAGTTAATGATTATAAACACTCTCTTAATTTTATGTCGAATATTGACCAAGAATAGTATTGATCAAAAATAACTCTTGATTTTACAACTACTTTATAAAAAGTATCCCATTTTTCTGTTCCATTTTTTAGATAATTTGTTCTGTCTTTCCATTTTTTGTTCTATTTTTTAGATAATTTGTTCTGTCTTTACTATTTTTTTGTTGACTATAGTATTAATTCTAGATAATTATACTCAATTCAAAGTAGAGACATTCCACAGAATGACTTTACAAAGGTTTAAATGATAATATTGCAGCTTGAGTTAAGCCTAAAGTCTAAACAGTATGACATCTGGTTTGTTTGATATGTAGCGATCGGTTTATTAATGGATAATGGATAATTGATAATGGATAATTGATAATTGATAATTACCTCTCCCTTTTAGGGAGAGGATTGACACAAAGGGGGAAAATATTTATTTCTCTTGGTCGATTAGATATGGCGTTAGCGAAGCGGCTCTGCAAGAGCGGGAAACCTCGCCATCTATCGACCGCTTTTTCCCTTTGAAAGGGGAGGCTTCAAGGCGTCAATTATCTAATTATTTAATTGTTTAATTATTAATTATTTCGGTAAAATTTTTACGAGTGAAATCATGTTCAGTAGCATCAGTATTATAGCAATTCCCAAGAAGCGTGAGGTACAAAATTCGTTTGTTTTAGGGAACAGGGAATAGGGAATAGGGAACAGGGAACAGGTATGGAGGGAACAGGGAATAGGGAATGAGGAATCAGGAATAGAAAAGAAATTAAAGAGCTTGTGTACCTCATAAGCTTGAGAAACGCTATATACCAATTTCATAAAATATTGCTACAGTCACAACATAGGGAACAGGGAACAGGGAATAGGGGACAGGGAAAAAAACATAATAAAAAAGAGTAAAAAAGGTTTTATTTTTACAATTTATGGGATTTACAATTTTTTATTGTAGTAATAAATCACAAATTAAGATGTAACTGCCTTGTTTGAATTTGGTATTACAAAGTTTCGGTAAGGAAGTAAGAAGTAACAAAGAAGGAAAAACTATTATTGAGCAGATATTTTCCCTAGGTTTACACAAACGATACCAACAGACTTGATAGACAGCGCTTTTTATGATTAGTAAAACACAAAATCTTGGTATTCGGGAGTCGAAAAATGCTTTGAGTTTGCTTGAAATACTGTAGTTTATCGATTTTAAAAGTGCTATAATAAAGGGGTTATACTAATTATCAAAAACTTTCTTATACTTGGAATTTCTATTTCTAAATCCTATTTATTGACGTAATATAGCAATCATATTTAAGTTGTAAGATTTTAGTGGTAGGGGCGTTTTCCTACGGAACATGTAAAACGTTTCGGCGCTTGAGCCGACATGGAAAGCGGAGCATTCCGATAGGAAAGTTGTGCGTAGCTAATGGCCATTTGCCACTACAGGAGTCTTATACCAATTCCCAAAAGTCTTGCTATACTTGGGCGATACTTCAGTTATTAACTTATCGATACAATCAGAATTATTTTTTTGCTGATTTTCGCTAGTAATTATGTTAATTATTTTTATGTTTGCTTCTCCGGTACGGACGCCCTTATGCAACGTCCTTACCTACTCCCGTACTCCCCTACTCTCAAATAGATAAAGTTTTTGAGAAATGGTATTAGGGGCGAAGAGCATTTGCGGAGCATCCCGTAGGAAATCACCCCCTACTGACTTTATAACTTCTGTGAAACGTTATTAAGACCCACTCAAGACACACAGACACTTTCCCACTTACTGAATTTTTATGATGATATTTATTTGCAGTAAAGCATCATTTCCATTACCACAATTTTCTTCCTTATCTGACTACTCTCAAAATTTTCCAAAATATTAACAAGAGGATTTTTATGAATAAAAAACTAAATTTACTGCTATTTTGCCTCTCACTAACAATAGCATTTTTGGGAGCTTCATCCGTAATTAAAGCACAAAATATTCCCGAAAAAAATCATACTAATGATCAGTGGAAAAAAGTTTTTAAAGATTCATTTTCTCACGATTCAGAAGACCCCCCAGTAATCCCCAAAGATGGTACTACTCGAGGTGGTAGTTTGTGTTTGGTTTCTCCTGGTTTAATAGAAGTCGAGGGGAAAATTTCGGATACTCCTCCGATATTAATTTGGAATACTCGTCCGACATTTATTTGGCAAGGAAAATTGGAACAAATATCAATTCGTCCAGCTAATAGTGAGCAGGTTTTGTGGGCTGAAAAAATTCAAGATAATCAGCAAATAATTATTTACAATGGGGAATCATTAAAACCTGGTAATACTTATTATTGGAGAGTATTTGATTCACCTTATTCTGAGTATTCTTGGTCTGATTTCAGAAGAGAGACTTTTAGAGTTATGGATGTTCCACAACGTGAGGTGATTACTCAAGAGTTAGAAAAACTTGAGACTGGTTTAAAACAAGCAAAAGCTACACCAGAAACTATTGCTTTAGCTAAAGTTAAATTTTTGGCTGAACGTAATTTATTTTCTGATGCTTTATCGGAAGCATTTACAGTTAAAAATCCCTCGACCGAATTGGAGAATTTTCGTAGTAATATTTTGCAGCTTTTTTGTCCAAAATTCAATTAGAATTACCCAATTATTAATTATTAATAATTAAATAATTCTGGTTTAAAGCCTCCCCTTTTAAGGGAAAAAAAAGAAATGATATTTCCTGATCTTCAATCCTCTCGGTTTTAACCAGAGGTAATTATCAATTATCCATTATCAATTATCAATTAATGAAAGCAGTTTTCAAGTTGATTGGGTATAAACTTTTAGCAGTTTAAGGAATAATACTACTTTGAGGAAATTTCATTCATTGATAATGGATAATGAATAATGGAGAGTGGATCATAAAAACTCTCTCTAATTAGGGTTTGCTGAAAAAGTCTTTTTTAAGGAGTAGGGGAGCGGGGGAGTAGGGGAGTAATTTTTTTGCTCAACTCTTACCCAAAATGCTAACTTTTTGAGTATAAAGAGCTGAAAACTAGGTACTTTTTCCAGACCTAAATAGGCTAAAACCTTTATCTGTAAATGCTTTAAGATTTAATCAGCAAGCCCTAATTATTAATTATCCATTGAAACGGAGAGGCTTTAAACCGGATTGATTTATTTAAAGTCTTATTCATTGATAAGTCGTCTGGTAAAACTTCAGTCTTATTAGATGCAATTCCCTGTGAAAATAGAAGCCTACGCCATAGCAAGAGCATTGGTGTTATACCATGTATGAAAAAAGAATGCTACAAAAAGTGCATCTCAATGGGAGATAGTTAAAAATAGCTGCTGAAATTCATTCTAGCCAGCTATATCTATTATTTTCCCTCTTTTCTTAAATATTTATTCCTTCTTCCTTGCTTCTACCATTTATAATAAACATTTATCACACTTGGTATTAGGTAGTTCACATCATACAATAATTAAACTAACAGATTTTCCAGAATTTAATCTCAATTATGAACCTGATCTTATACAGTAAACCAGGCTGCCACCTTTGCGAAGGACTCCAAGAAAAACTCGAAGAAATACTGAAAGACCCCGAAAACCCCTGTAAATTTAACCTAGAGGTTAGAGACATTACCACCCGTGATGACTGGTTCCAAGCTTATCAATATGAAGTGCCTGTACTCTGTGTATTTGAGACAGATACAACAACCGAAAAGCTGATACCACGGCCCTCTCCTCGAATGCCAGTGAGAAAATTGCAGCAAATGTTACAAAAATATCTGTAAATTTTTGTTATAGAAGACAAAAAAATCCTTATAGTTGTTCAGCCTAATTTCTTGCATAAATCAAAAGTTCAAGTGGCGGGTTAAAGAACAAGATTTCTTGATCTGCCATTAATAACCAGAGGAAAAAAAACGCCCATAAAAAAATTTGGTTTAGCAAATATTTGATAGATTCTATTAAACCTAAATAAAGTAAAAATTCTAGATAAAAAAACTTTAAAAAATTATCGGAGTTCCTAATATGAAATTAAAAGAATTATTAGCAAAAGTTCCAAGTATTTCACTTACCAATAATCACCAAGCTTTAGAAACAGAAATTAAAGGTTTAGCCACAAATTCTCATGCTTGTAAACCAGGGGATTTATTTTTAGGAATTCCTGGCACCCGCGTTGATGGGGGAGACTTCTGGTCAAGCGCGATCGCTAATGGTGCTGTGGGAGCTATAGTTTCTCATTCCGCAGCAACAAAACATCCGGCAAAAAATGAGTGTGTTATCCCAGTTGCTGATATGAGTCAAATTTGCCCAGAAATTGCTGCTGCTTTCTATGACTATCCCGGACAAAAAATGAAAATGGTAGGTATCACTGGCACCAACGGCAAAACCACCACTACCCATTTAGTCGAATTTCTCCTGAATAATGCTCAACTACCGACTGCTTTATTTGGTACTCTTTATGCGCGTTGGCCAGGATTTGCAGAAACTGCAGCTTACACCACACCTTTCCCAGTGGAATTGCAAAATCAATTGGCGCAAGCAGTAGCAGCAGGTAGTAAATATGGAGTGATGGAAGTTAGTTCTCACTCTTTGCATCAAAAGCGAGTTTGGGGTTGTACTTATGAGGTGGCGGTATTTACTAATTTGACGCAAGATCATCTCGACTATCACAAAGATATGGATGATTACTTTGAGGCGAAAGCGTTGCTGTTTAGTTCCGATTATCTTAAGGGTCGCGCGATAGTTAATGCTGATGACCCCTATGGCAAAAAGTTAATTGCCAGACTAGAGTCGGAAAGGGTTTGGAGTTATAGCACGAGTGACACTTCTGCTGATTTATGGGCATCAGATTTAGAATATCAACCCACGGGAGTTAAGGGAATTTTGCATACTCCCCAGGGGGAGATTCCTTTTAGTTTGCCATTGGTAGGACAGTACAATTTATCTAATATGTTAGCTGCGGTGGGAGCAACTTTGCATTTGGGTTTAGATTTGCCAATGGTGGTTGCTCAGTTATCAGAATTTCCGGGAGTACCTGGTCGGATGGAAAAGGTACAAGTGACAGAAGAGCAAGATGTAAGTGTAATAGTTGATTATGCTCATACTCCTGATAGTTTAGAGAATTTGTTAAAAGCAGCACGACCTTTTATTCCTGGTCGGATGATTTGTGTGTTTGGTTGTGGAGGCGATCGCGACCGGACTAAGCGACCAAAAATGGGGAAAATTGCTGCTGAGTTATCAGATTTAGTTGTGGTGACTTCTGATAACCCCCGCACTGAAGACCCGGAAAAAATTTTAGAGGATATTGTAGAGGGAATATCTCCAGAAGTTAAGCCTTTAGTAATAGGCGATCGCTCTGAAGCTATTCATGGTGCTATTAAGGAAGCTCAACCTGGAGATGGGGTATTAATAGCTGGAAAAGGTCACGAAGATTATCAAATTCTGGGGACGGAAAAAATTCATTTTGATGATCGAGAGCAAGCGAGAGATGCTCTGATAAATAAGTATGGTTTAAGTCAAAACTCAAAAGTGAAAAGTTAAAATTTTACCATTTTCAAGGTAAGCTTTCAGCTATTAGCTTCCAAATTAACAACAAAAAGCTGTTTTCACAGCCAGTAACCTAAAATTATGAAATATTTAGAGAGAGGGAATAAGGAAAAATTAAAATATTATTTTTTCCCATTGCCTCTCTTTTTAATTTTTACTGTAATAATCTCCGATCTAATTGGTATAAGTTAATAGAATTAACCATGCTGAAGAAAGTAAAACTATTATCCCTAACAGTCGTCATTACAATTTTTCTCTTAATATTAGGTGCGACTTTAGTAGTATTAGGAATTTTTGATGATATACTAAATTGGGATATATTTAGTTATCAAGTTGAAAATGTTTTACAGGGAATATTTTTTGCCAGTGTCGCTCTAAGTATGTTTGGTGTCGCTATAACATTAGTGTTAGGTATTCAAGAAATAGTGACTGCTATTAGCTCACTTCAACGGAGTCAATAAGGAGGAAATTTAACCCCTAAATCAGAAGCTCCAAAATCTACTTATTTACTTTATATTGTCGGCATATTTGCTATTTTTTCAGCGATTATTGGTAGTCTCTCTTTTGTCAATTATCGCATTACAGTTCACCGTACTAAAGTCTTTAAAAGAATCACTGCCGAACAAATACAAAATTTACAAAATAAATTTGTACAACAAATTAGTCAAATAAGTGCTTCTCCTCAAAAAAATGTGCCAGAAACAATGAATGATTTAATTAAAAATGTGCAAAAACTATCCTTTGTAAATAGTATGATTTTATATCTGCCAGATCGAAAAGATAGTACAGTGATTTGGCAATATTCATCAAATAGAATTTATGCTAAAAAAGAAAAAAGAAAATTAGAACGTTTATTTGTGGCTAAAGAATACGAAAAAGCAATTCAAGCAGCCTTTCAAGGAAAGCCAGAATTATTAAAAGTAATTAACGACGAGACAAAATTTCGATGGTATTATGTTGTGAAAGACGAAAATAATCAACCCATAGCGGTTTTGAGAATATATGGAAATCCCAACGAAAATTTTAGAGAGTATAAAATAGGTATTTAGTAAGCATTCAGGTATTACCCTTCACTTTTTCCTGCGGAATGCTACGCAAATAGCTTTTCTTTATTAATCATCCTATACCAAGTAATACCATTTCTCAAAAACTTTATCTATTTCAGAGTAGGGGAGTGTAGGGACGTTCGCATGCAAAGTCCGTACGGGAGAAGTAAAAATAAGAATAATTGACAGTCTTCATGGCTCAAATTAGTAAAACATTTACTCGACCTGTGTTAATTACTTAATAACTGAAGTTTTCCCCAACTATAGCGTTACTTTTAGGAATTGGTATAATTAATAAGAAATATTAGGTAATATGCTTTTTAGAGCAACTTTTAATTTTGGCTTGATTTTTCAACTAAGTTAATAGCTGATGGCTAAATTCTTAGGGTATTTAATCCTGTTTTATAAAAATTAAAAGTTAAAAGTCAAAATTCAAAAGTCGAAAGTAAGATTTTCTAGACTATAAACTTCGATAACACAGTAATTTCATGGAATTATTTCAGATTTAATTTTGTTATATGAGTTTTGGTAACTGCTGAAATAGAGTTGATATAATAGCAAAAGTTAAATTTAATTAAGATTAATAGTTAATCTTGAAATTTTCTATGCAACGACCAATTGGTATCGATTTATTTGCTGGTGCAGGAGGTATGACCCTTGGCTTTGAACAAGCAGGATTTGATATACCTGTTTCTGTAGAATTAGACCCTATCCACTGCGCTACTCATAAGTTTAATTTTCCCTTTTGGTCTATATTATGTCGTAATGTTGTTGAACTGACAGGGGATGAAATTAGAGAGAAATTAAATATTCCAAATAGAGAAATTGATGTAATTTTTGGCGGTCCTCCATGTCAAGGATTTTCTCAGATTGGAAAACGTGCTTTAGACGATCCGCGCAATGAACTTATCTCTCATTTTTTACGGCTAGTTTTGGAATTAAAACCAAAATATTTTGTCATAGAAAACGTCAAAGGTTTAGCTATAGGAAAACACAAATTTTTTCTTGAGGAAGTCATTGATAAATTCTATAAAAATGGTTATCAAGTACAGCAACCTTACCAAGTTTTAAATGCTGTTAATTATGGTGTTCCACAGCATCGAGAAAGATTATTTTTGCTCGGATGTCAAAATGGTTTAACACTACCAAATTATCCTCAAATTAAAATAGATAAAAAATTAGAAAACTATATAACTGTCTGGGATGCAATAGGAGATTTACCAGAAGTAGAAAATTATCCAGAATTACTAGAAATAGATTGGGTAAAAGCAGAAAATGATTATCGTAAACCCAGTAAATATGCTGGAAAACTGCGTAGTTTGAGACGTTTAAATAATAATTATTCTTATAAACGTGCATACGACTGGACAATATTAACTTCTAGTTTACGCACAAAACATACAGAAAAATCAATAGCAAGATTTAGTGCTACAGAACCAGGAAAAATTGAATCAGTAAGTCACTTTTATAAACTAAATCCTGAGGGTATTTGTAATACTCTCAGAGCAGGAACCCCAAGTAGTAGAGGTGCCTATACTTCTCCTAGACCAATACATCCATTTACACCTAGGTGTATCACAGTTAGAGAAGCAGCAAGACTACATTCATATCCTGATTGGTTTAGATTTCATGTAACAAAATGGCATGGTTTTAGACAGGTTGGTAATTCAGTTCCACCACTATTAGCAAAAGCAGTTGCTGAAGAAATTATTCATGCTTTAAATATTCAACCACTTAAACCTAGAAGGAAAAAATATAAGTTAGAAAAATTAGAAAATTTAGCTCTCAATATGTCTATAGCTGCCGATCTATATGGTGTCGATCGACATACTATTGCACCAAGAATGAGAAAATAAAAATTAAATAATTAATTGAATATTAATTCTTTGGTTTATCACTATACTATAGCAATCCTCCGCATATTCGTGGCAAAAATCTTACTGCTTTTTAGGTATGGAGGGAACAGGGAACTCTTAACTGGCTGGAGTTTCAAGTTTTTTATCTACTTTTTAATTTATCACGACCTATTTAGGATTACTATAGCTAATCAAAAAACAACTATGACAGCTAGAATATAATCTTTATTTCTAGATAAGTAAAGAGCTGTTTACAAAATAGACTGATAATGAATCTTAAACTAGGAATTTTTTTTTGCCATTGCTGTTTGCTATCTATTAGAATTTACTAAAAAATTCAGGGGTATAAAGCCTCTCCATTTATGGAAAAAAATAAAAAAAGTTCCTTTTAGCCAATCCTTCTATTACAGAATAGGTGCTTATTAATAATTAATTGTTAATTATTAATTGTTGAATTTAAACTTCTCATACACAGCCAGATATTAATCAAAATCTATTTGTGTAATATACTCATTTTCCAAGGAATTTTCAGACATATTTTTATTAGTTAAAAATCTTTCTTTTTGAGATAACTCATTTTTTTTATCCGCACATTCAGAAGCTAATTCTTGAGTCCAAACTTTGATTTTAGGTCCAGAACTACCCAATCTAATAATCATCTCATTTGCCAGTGATACTTGAATAATTGGTTCATCATCTATATAAGTACCATTAACACCAAAATTGATGATAATCCAACTAGACTTATCTTCCCAAATTTCTGCATGATAACGAGAAACTATAGCACTGTAAATTATAACATCATTATCACTTGCTCTACCTATACGAATTAATGATTTTTCTCCCCAACTCCAATGTTGAACAGGAACTAATTGAGTTGGATGTAATAAAGCTAAAGTAATCACTTTTAATAATTATTAAATATATGACAATTTTAATATTTTAGAGAATAGGAATTACTGGGAATAGGGAACAGATATTAATATTAAACTCTACCTCACCGAAAAATTTGGGTAGTTATACCAATTCCCATGCATTATTGCTATACTTGGGCGATACTTCAGTTATTAACCGCTCAGTACAATCAGAATCATTTTTTTGCTGATTTTCGCTAGTTTAATGTTAATTATTCTTATGTTTCCTTCTCTGTACGGACGTTGCACAGGCAAAAATGCGTTTTCCGTTCCGGAATGCTCCGCATTTCCTGACGGAATGCTCCGCAAACATGTCGGCGACAGCCGTTAACGGAGTTATGCGCCAGCAAAACATGTCGCGCAGCGATACGTCCCTACCTACTCCCCTACTCCCCTACTCAAGTAAATATAGAAAAGTTTTTGAGAAATGGTATTACGCCTCCTCTTTTAAGAGGATTAAAAAAAAGAATATTCCGTATTTCAAGCCTCCTTATTGCAGAGGTACTGATAACTGATAACTGATAACTGAAATTACCATCCTCAAAATAGCTGTAATTATAGCTATATTGATAAATCATTTGTATTTTTCTCTCCCTCATCTTTTGAAGAATTAAAATTTTTTATCCCTTGAGACTTTACCCCATCAATTTTTTCCTTAGCTACTGTTGTTACTTGTTGAATTTTGGTAGAAAATTCATCCGTAGTTGTCTGAGTTTTCCTATTTTTTTTCTCTCTAGATTTAGTTTGAAAATCTTCTACTTTTTGTTTTGCTTGTTCTGTAACTACTTGGGCTTTTTCTTCAGCTTGTTTTTTCACAACCTTAGCTCTTTGTTGAAATCCGAGAGCTAATTTTTTGGCCTCACCTCGTGCTATATCAATATGTTCTCTAGTTCTGACTAAATCTGCTTGTAAAAAGTTCTTAAGTAAAACTACTTTTTCCGCAACCCCTCCACTATAATATTGAGGATTTTCAACAGCACTATTTACTACTATTACTCGTTTATTTCCAGTGCTAGAAACTGCTTCTGGTGCTAGTAAATAAACACTATCCAAAACACCTCGCCACCCATTAGATTTAAACAAATAATTAACTATTGCACCTGTTTTTATATTGAGAATATATTCGACAATAAAACCTACTTTTTCCCCTGTATCAGTCCAAACTTCATTACCAATTATATTGACAATATTATTGTGTTTTTCCAAATTATCTGGTTGTGGTTTCCCATTAACTAGAGTAGCATCAGCACCAATAGTCTCAATTTGTTGCCAAGCAAAATATTTTTTTTCTTTACCAAATAAACCAGATTTACAGATAAAACCTATAACTTGATGAGATTGAGGATCGAGGCATAATTCTTCTATGCAACCTTGATCTTCAACTGTTTCACGGTCAAGCACTAATCTCTTTAACAGTTGACTATGTTTGATTACCTCTGGAATTTTATTCATAATTTTACTCCTAACACAGAGTTTTGATGAAAAATATTGATTGAGGAAGAAGTAAGAAGAAATTTTAAATAATATAGATACAATCTTTGCTGTCTCTTCCCTATTACCCATTGCCTAAAATCGAAAATTTATACATTTCACCAAGGGTGATAAATCTTATATAATAGATAATAAAGGTTGTAAAAAAATCAAATTAATCCCATTAAAAAAATTATACCATTCATTAAGTAACCTATTCAGATTTTGTATCTTCAAATAAGTCTTGTTGTTCACATTCGGGATCGAACATCGCCTTTAATAAAGGAGTTTCAGGTTTGTCTAAACCATTTTTTTGGGGAGAATTTTGCCTTTGTTTAAAATTCACTCCCTTTGATTGATCGTCGAGATATATGGCAATTTTTGGTCCAGTAAGAGCCAAATTAATTATCAACCCATTGATTACCTTAACTTTCTTGATTGGTTTACCGTCAATGTATGTACCATTGCTACCTAAATTAATAATTTCCCAATCTCGATGATTAGCTTTTAATTCAACATGATAACGAGAAACTACAGAACTATAAACAACCACATCATTATCTGAGCAACGCCCAATCTTAATGACAGATTTATTATCAAAAGTCCAACTTCTGACTGGCATAGACTGAAGTGGATGTAGCAGTGTTAGTCTAATCACATTTGCTATTTAATATTTTTAGTAGAATACCTGAGATAATTGTAGATTATTTAGTTTTTATGGTGGTTCTTAGGTATATGAACTAAGAAGTCAGAAGTTATTTTTGGAACGGCTATTTTGAGCAACCCTCCAAAAACATTTTGCCCATCAAGGCGGAGAAGAATCTCCGACTAATTTTAACTTCTGACTTTCCTGCGGAATGGGGAACTAACAGACTTCTGATTTCTGACTTCTTGAAGTCCCTTAATATATGTCAGATTTCTCCAGGAAGAACTTAATTATAGGAAAACCTGAAGCTAAAGATTTTAATTAACCCGAAATCTAAACTTGAGCTAAGAAATTTGAAACAGGAACGAAACTAAGTCTCCTTTGCCCAAAGATATCCGATCGCCTGGTCTTAACTTATGTCTATTTCCTTTTGTCAAAGGAGTGTTGTTGACATAAGTACCATTAGAACTACCAGTATCTTCAATATAATAACTATCTCCCTCTACTCTAATATCAGCATGAGTACGAGAAACTACCTCAGAGTCAGGAAATCCTGAAACATCAATATCTGGTGGTACTCGATCATTGGGTTTACCTATATGAATCACAGATAAATTGACTGGCAATTCAATATCTGTATCTGTTCTGATATGGAGCAACTTGGCCGACTGTTTTTGCAACTGGGTCTTTGCCGGAATTGCTTTTCCCCCACTGGGAGATGGAGAACTTACTTCAGGGGTAGCAACAGGGGTAGTAACAACGTTAATAGTTTGTGGTGGTTCCTCTGTAACAAGCGGAGTATTAGGCTTGCTAGATTTTTCTAAGTTTAGTTTACCAGATACTATGGGTTCTGGTGTCACTAATGGGTCTGGTGGGTCTAGGTCAGGTATATTTTCCGAAGGCATACCTGGATCTATACCAGACAGAGGTGATACTATAGTGGGCATCACTGCTGGATCTGTTTGGGGTGAAATTTGACCTTCCTCTGTACCAGCACTAACTTTCAAATCGAAGCCACATTGACCACAAAAAGCAGCATCAGCTTGAACTATTGCCCCACAGTTAGGACAATTTGTAGTTACTGGTAAGGGAGTGTAGCAAGCTTCACATTGGTTTGCTCCATCAGGATTCTGATGATTGCAATTAGGACAGACAATCATTTATCTTCTCCTTGCTATCGGCCAGATAAGTAAAGTACCTCAACTTTAACATCCTCCCGACGTTGTGCTTGAGTCACAACGTGGAATTCCTCATACCATTTCAGGGAAGTCACGCATTCAAAAGTCAAAAGTTAACAGTACAGGAAAGTGGGAGTTTTCAACCAACCTCTTGGATAAAGGCAAATATTTTAGTTGTTGACCTCAACAATACTTGATAATTTGCTTCTCCTAGATTTTTTTGAGATTAATCACTGTTTAAATATTTACCCCAGTCACTAACCACTGTAATTCTCCTTGGGGCTGGATCAGACGACTGGGATAATTCATATCATCAGCTTTTTCTGCAAATACTTGGTCTAATGCTTCTTGTTTATCTGCACCAGCAACTAGAAATATTACGCAACGAGCCTGATTAATTAATCGAACTGTGAAAGTTATTCGTGGTTGGCCATCTTTATTGCCTACGGTAATTAGGCGATCGCTTACTTTTAAGGCATCTGTATAAGGAAACAGGGATGCTGTATGACCATCACCTCCCATTCCTAGTAAAATCAAGTCCAAACTAGGAAATGCCCCTGGTGAAACCTGAAAAAATTCTTGCAAATGAGCATCATGGGCAGCAGCATCTGCTTCTGGATCGCCTGCCCCTGTTTCCATAGGATGAACATTTGTGGGTGGTATGGGTACTTGGTCTAGCCAAGCTTGCCTGGCCATTTTTTGATTACTATCTGGGTGGTCAGGAGCTACATAACGTTCATCGCCCCAAAATACATGAATTTTATCCCAAGGCAAATTTTGATTTGCTATGGACTCATAAAGTGGCCTTGGTGTATTGCCACCAGCTAAAGCTATGGTACATTGGCCACGTTCTGCGATCGCTGCTTCAATTTTAGACAAGCAAATGTCCAAAGCTTCTTCGATCAACTTTTCCTTATTTGGCAACAATTTAACCTGTTTGTTCATTTGACTTCTGTTATGATTTAATGTATACACCCAATTAAAAATAGTGATTATTTCTCAATTTGGGTATCGGAGCTATACTATGGCAACTTGTATTTAGATGTCAGTTTATCTCATTACACTCAAGTCATATTAGTATTTGCTAGGTAAAATTTAAGCTACAAAAATTCAGGACAGATAAATTTAGTGGTAAGCAGTCAATCAACAAATTCTTAAAAAAAAATAACATTTGTTGACTTTGGCTCAAGTCTGAATAAATTCTTAATATTTAATCAAATTTTCATATTACCAACAAAAATTATTCCAATCTCACTATATTTACTTAGTAAAGTTAGCAAATATTTTCAGAAGGATCTTAAGGTTATATAGCACTACGCAAATTTATAAATGCTCAAACTCAGTCAGGGAATACTAGAGACTACTTCTGAATTATAGCTTCTGACTTCTAAGTTTCTCATAGCCCTATATCTGGGAATTCACAGCAGTTTTTTTATTCTCTAGTTGCTCGGCATTAACAAGTAATTTTGAAATAATTATATTCATGTTAATTTAGTAGTGTGTCTACAAAAATGAAATGATTTTACTATAACTGAAGAACAGACTAATGCAGTTAAAAAATAATAAATGAAGGAACAAAACCTATGTCTGATAAGAAAAAATTACCTAAATCTATACGCTATTTTCGAGCCAGATTTAGTCATTTGACAAAACCTTTAGTTTGGGGACCGATTGGTGTAGCTTCTCTAGTGTTATTATTTGCTTGGGAATTATCAGTCAATCCGGAATGGTTAACCATTGAAGATGATGATAATTTAGTATCAGACGGCAATACTATCACTGAAAATTTATCTCCTGAAGAAGTTTCTATTATAAGCGATATTGGCAATTCTTCAGTTTTAATGGAAGAGTTAAAAAATGCTCAACAACTACAAATTAATCTTCTACCAAATTTTCAGAAAAATTTATTAGATAGGTCTGAAAGAGAAACCAAAAATACATCTGCTAGTCAGAAAAATCTGACAAAACTTGAAGAAGATTTAGCTAACCCTCTGCCGAAAATTAATATTTACGAGAGAGCGCAAACTAATAATTTGCCTTCTACAAATCAACTGCCAAAGACTCAATCATCTACTGCCCCCCTATTACGCAGTATGAATTTATTCGACCAAACAAACCAGGAGGAAAAAACAGAAAAACCTGTCAATACCCTACAGAATGCTATGGATGAGTACCTGGGTTCCAAAGGTAAATCTGAATCTCCCTCAAATTATCAGTCTCAAACAAATAATATTAACCTCTACCCAACTCAAATCAAACCAAGGGATATTAAACCTTCTTCTATTTTGAATAGACCAACATCTAATATTCCTAAATCTCAGGAAAGAAGCAATTATAGTGTGCCTTTTTCAACTATAAATGTTACTCCTCCAAAACCTTACTATACAGATTTATCAGGCGGAAGAAATCAAATAAATAATCCAACCAATTTACCAAGGTCTAATTATTTTCCTCCAAGACAAACTACTAATCTAAATCTTCCCCCATTACCAGCAGTATCTAGTAGTTTTGCCAATAATCAAAATAGGGCAAATAGAGTGAATAATTGGGGAGTGCCTAACTATTATAACAATCAAGGATATCCCCAAAATCAACAACAGCAATATTACTATGGAGTGAATCCTAATCAGGTAAATCAAAGCTTACCACAACCTCCTTCAAATAATCCTTTTTCCAGGCGTAATAATAGTTTTTATAATCGCGGATATAACCAGCGTTGGCATAACCCTTTTTAGGAAGGAAGAAGGAATAATTCATTAATGGATAATGGATAATGGATAATTGATAATTGATAATTACCTCTGGTTAAAACCGCTCTTGATTGAAGATGAGGAAATATCCTAGCACTTTTTTCCCCTATCCAAGGGGAGGCTTTAAACCTGAATTATTTAATAATTAATAATTAATAATTAATAATTCGGTAAGAAGTAAGAAGAAGAAAGTTTATGGGTAAATACAGTTCAGTTAAGGATTTTTTGTAGAAATTAAGAAGGAAAGTATATGAGTCTATAGCTCCATTTAATACAGCTCAGTTACGGATTTTTTTGAAAGTTCTATAGTCTGAAAACTTATCTAAATGGTTCCATAGTTTATGAGTTTTGGTCTTATATGAACCCTATTGCTTGATAGGGTACTTATACCAATTACCAAAATAAATGCTGTACTTGGGTAACACTTCAGTTATTAACTAATTAACACAGGCAACCAAGAATTCTTGGATAATTATTAGCCAGTTAATGTTAATTATTCTTATGTGTACGGACGTTGGGTGCAACGTCCCTTCCCACCACCTGCCACACTCCCATACGGAGGTTGTATGCAAAATCCCTACCCCACCTAATTAAACATAGCAACATTTTTAAGAAATGGTATTAAACCCTAAGCAATTTTAGAAACCAGGAGTGATCATCGGGTATTCAACCCATAAAATCAAAGATAATTTCAATCACATATTTTGAGGATTTTCAGGATTATTATTACTCAATTTCATCAACTCATTTTTCATACATAAGGAAGAAGGAAAAAGTCGATGGAGATTTAAACTCCAAGCAATTTTAGACACCAGGAGTGATAATGGGGTATTCAACCTATAAAATCAAAGATAATTTCAATCACATATTTTGAGAATTTTCAGGATTATTATTACTCAATTTCATCAATTCATTTTTCATACATAAGGAAGAAGGAAAAAGTCGATGGAGATTTAAACTCCAAGCAATTTTAGACACCAGGAGTGATAATGGGGTATTCAACCTATAAAATCAAAGATAATTTCAATCACATATTTTGAGAATTTTCAGGATTATTATTACTCAATTTCATCAATTCATTTTTAATACATGATGTTGGTAATAGTGCTATACGTTTACTGGTTAATACAGTACAAATTTCCATAGTAGTTGATAAAGCAGGGATAAGATTTTGCTCTAGTTGATAAACAATTGAATCTGTTAATTTATACTGACGAATTAATTCTTTATCGGCTACATATCTAGAATCATAAGCGGTTAGATCGAGCAACCAAAAATTAATCCCATAATTCTGAATAAAATTATTAACTTCTTCTGGGTTAGGAGTATATTGAGCCTGAATTAAATCAATGGCTCTTTGACTAAATTGACTATAGTATCCTGTATGATAAGGTAAGCTGTATTCTTGTGCTACTAATGTCGAACGTTGAGCAAAACTAGGAATATTATTTGATTCTTTGGATATGGAGGCAATTAATGTATCTTTAGGTTGTGCTAATAAATATTCATATAATTCTGTTTCTTTGCCTTTAATATAGGATTGATTATCTATGGTTAGGTCTGGAGAAAAAGGAACAATACTGAATAATACTAATAATAGAGTTGTACATCCGATAGATATTTTATGTGGGAAAGTTAAACCATCTTCTAGCTGAGAAATAATTTGCTTCAAATAACTATCCAACCATATTATCAAAGCAATACCTGCAGCTATTGGCATTATTACTCGCATACTATGGTAAATATATCTGTTGGGGAAATGAAGCTGAAATAAAAGGATATGAGCTAGGAAAAATAATCCCACCGATGCTATGAAAATTTGAATTAATATTCCTATTTTGTCAGAAACTTGTTTTGCTAGAGGAAACTTTTCTTTTTTGAGTAGAAAAGGTAATAGTAATGAAGCTATAGCTATTGGTGAAAATAATCCTAAAAATAAGATACCACTCCTCGGTCCTGTCAGCCAAAAAACTAAAGGATTATTATGAAAAAAGAATGCTCTGCCATATTTACCATCAGCATAATTGAAAATAGGTTGTATTTTGGCTGCCGTAGTAGTAATAATTGGTCCGAATTCAGTCGCAGTTAATTTGTATGGTAAAAGTATTATTGCAGCAGTTATAATTCCTCCTAACCAAAGCCAATAATTTAATTTAATTGAAGTAAATTTTAACCGCTTTTGATGGTAGTCGAAGAGTCTAATAGTTAGGATAGTTAGTGATAGTAAAACAGTGTGGGGATAAAAAACTGCTTGGAGAGCGATCGCTACTAAAACAGGAAATAAGGAACCTCGGAGTAAGTAATATAAGAAGGCTAAAAAAAGTGGATATAAAAATGCTCTGGGAGTAGCAGAAACTAAGTCATCTTCCATCCATAAAGTTTGATTTAAAATCAATGAACTAAAAAATCCAACAGCGGGAATTGGCAAAATTTGTAAACTTACTCCAAAGCAGTAAATTGTAGAAATTAATCCCAGAAATATTGGTAATAATTTACCTAAAAAAATTGGGTCGATACCTAGAGATGTTATTAACCAATAAAAAGTTTTATAACCCCAAGGTGCTACTGACTGAAAATAGTCAGCAATTAAGTCTTCAGGAAATAATTCCGAATCTAAAAAACGACGCATCCAAAATATATGTTGGCGTGCGTCATCTTGGATTATATAGTTAGTTTCAAAGGCTGCTTTTAGATATTCAATACCATAAATTAATACAACTGCTATACTTAAACCCAACCAAAATATCCAGCTTCGATTGATTAAATTTTGATGTAATATCAATAAAAATCTAGTGAGTTTTGATTTGGATATTAAAGGATTTGACATATTTTATTATAAACTAGGGATGTTATCAAATATTATATGATTGCTGATTATTGTTTGGCGTTAATCGTTTCTTTGAAAAATTATAATAATTATAAATTTTGAATAAAAAGTATTAGTATAACTAGGCTTTGGCTTTATTTCTTTTAAATAATACTCTTCAGAGATACTCATCCTAAATGGTTTCTGAAAAAAAACTGTAGGGATTTGGAGACCAAACCTCTCTTTAGCTTGGGTTGGGAAATCAAACCCCTACGATAAAATATTACAACATAAGTGCAGATTGCTATAAGAGTCTTTAAGTGCTATTTCTATCAACAAAATGACATGAACAAAATTACTTCTCAACAATAAAAACGTCGGCAAATTTTACTTGAATTACCCTGAATTTTGAAATTACTCAATATTTGCAAACTCTACTTTTGAATTATCAAAATAATTGAGTCTAAAAACCAGTCTGATTAATCAGTTATCAGTTAAGTCTTTTTTCTGGTTTTATCAAAATAATCAAGTAAGAATTTAACTTCTAATATCAAACCCGGTATATCAGTGTAAAAAAGATAGAAACCGGGTTTGTATTAAATGCCTCACCATACTAAAATTTACCTCCAACAAACCCGGTTTATGATAACACTTTCATTGCTAATGGATTTGATATAAATGATAACTTTTGACTTCTAACTTCAGAAATCCCCGTTAAAAAAAATTCTAACTTTTGACTTTTGACTTTTGAATTTTGAATTCATTATCTTGAGGCTCTTACTAACAATAATGCTGCTACTCCAAGACCTATAAAATTTGGTAACCATCCCGCCAAAAAAGGAGTCAAAATTTCTTTTTGCCCCATTGCTCCTGTAATAAATGAAAGTAAATAATAACCGAAAATAATTATCACACTAATACCAAAGCTAGTACCTCTATTAGCCCTTCTTTGCGGTCTAATTCCTAAAGTTGCTCCTACTAAACCCATTACTAAACACACAAATGGTAAAGCAAATTTTTGTTGAATTCTGACTTGAGTTTTAACAACTTTTCGATAATTTCCACTTAGTCGCATTAAGTCTAAATATTCATAAGATTGAGCAATATTCATTTGTTTGTAAGTACGTCTTTTTCCTGCTAAATCTAAAGGGGCACTAGAAAGCTTTAATTTTTGATGGTCAAACTTGACAATATTACGATATGAACCATCTGGAGATACCAGATAAATTGTCCCATTAAATAAGTCCCAAATATTTTCCGCTGAGTTCCAAGTTGCTGATTCGGAGGACACAATTTGGTCAACTCCATATTGGGAACGGTCCAAAATAGTGACCCCTTTCATATATTTACCATCAAACCTTTCGGCGTAGAATAAACGGGTAAGTGCATCGTCTAGACTGCCGTCTGGTTGCTTGACTTTGCCAAATTCTGGATAGAAAATATTTTTTTCTTTGAAAGGAGGATTTTCTTGGTCTAGAGTTTTTTCTAGAATGAGAGAGCCTTGATAGTTAGCACTAGGTACAATTACTTCATTCAGGGCAAAGCTGAAAGCAGTTACAGTCAAACTTAATATGACCGCAGGTATAACCATTCGATAGACACTAATGCCACAGCTACGCAGAGCAACTATCTCACTATTACCAGACATCTGACTGTAAACCATTAGGGTAGCAAGTACCATTGCCATCGGGAATGCCAGACCAATAAATTCTGGCATTTTGAGTAGAAATACTTGAATGGCAATAGAAACAGGTAGTCCAGATTCTGTTACTTTTCGGACTAACTCAAACATTGCCCCCACTGTTATGCCAATAGATGAAAATAATCCTACACCAAAGAGGAATGGCCCAATTAATTCTGTGATGATGTAGCGGTCCATGACTGAAATTTTTGGTTCCAATCTGTGGAGGAAAAATAAAGACTTTGAGATACTACGCTCCATATACTTCAGATTTAAGGTCAAGTTCTACAATTCAGAATTGAAAGCTAGGTTGGCTGTTAATTATGCCCTGATAAAATAGATGTTTTAGGATATTATCTAAGGTTAGCTTAATCTCAATCATAAAGTTCCGAAACTGAAAAGTGGGCCAGAGGAAATTGATTTTAGTTAATTGTGGAGATGAAGAAAGTCGATCGCTGGAGCAAGATGTTGCGACTGCTTCTAAGTATTCTTCAGGGGTAATTTTTTGATAATCTTGGGTTAAGCGATCTTCAATAATGGATAATTGATAATTGATAATTGATAATTGATAATTACCTCTCCCTAAAACGGATTGGATTGAATAAAAGGAAAATTTTTTTTGTTTCTCCTTGAAAGGAGAGGCTTGATACCTTTATTTTTCGGTAATTTTTTTCTTATTCAATATAGTTATTTGAAACTTTGTAGGTTGGTTTTGAATTTGCTCTAATTAAATAGGATATTTTAGAAGACTATCTAATAATTAACTTAATCTGAGTCCAATTTTAGGAGGCTGAAAATTATGGACCCTATTACTATTGCAATGGCGCTAGCTGCTGTATTGGGGACAAAAGCTTTGGAAAAAACTGGAGAAAATATTGGGCAGGTGGTCTGGGATAAAAGTTCTAAGTTGATGAAATGTCTGAAACAAGAATCTCCCGATACTGTGACAGCTATTGAAAAAGCTCCAGACCAACCTTTAGATTATGGTCAGGCGTTTCTGGAAATGCAGGAGGCAGCAGCTAATGCTGATGTGGCGCAAACAATACAGGAGTTAGCAGCGGCAGTAGAGGAAAATCCTCATCCAAAGTTGACTGAGGTTGTGGAAGAAATTACAGAAGCGTTAAAGTCTCTACAGTCGGAAGATGAAAAGAATGCCGACATAGTAGTAAAAGAAATTAAGGCGGAAAAAGGTGGGATAGCGATTGGAAAAAATGAGATGGGAAAAGATGGGATAGTTGGTGGCACAGTCAAAATTAACAAAATTGACAAACGAACTACCATTTGACTGACTTCGCCCGAACAGGGAAAAGAATTTACTCTCAAGGAATGGCAACATATTTGTCGGGAAATGCTGAATAATCAACTAACCAGTAATTCCCTATTTCACGATGATGAGGAGGCCAAAAAACGACGGGAACAAATTTATGTCCCATTGGCACTGGTGGAACGGAAAAAATCAGAGAAACGAGAACAAGATGGGTTATCTCCCGAACAGGGAACGAAACTTTATGAACCCGAATATGAGGAAAAGCAAAGATTTACCCACAATACTTTCTTAAAAGAGATTTTACAGCAAAAACAAGGTAAAAGTCAAGGTCAAAGAATTTCTTTAATTGGGGAACCGGGGGCGGGCAAAACTACTCTGTTGCAAACTATTGGGAATTGGATATTGCAGCAAGAGTTGGGTTTGCCTGTGTGGGTTTCTTTGGCAGATTTGACTGTAGACGGCAATTTGAGAAGTCTTGAGGATTATTTGCTCAATTCTTGGCTGCCTTTTTCTCCAGATCAGCGCCAGAAGGTGCAAGATAATTTTACCGAACAATTTAAAGCAGGGGGAGTCTGGTTATTGCTGGATGGGGTAGATGAAATTGCTACTTCTGGCAGTCAGACTTTACAAAGTATTTCTCGTCAACTTTTGGGGTGGGTGGGTAAGGCGCGGGTGGTGTTGACTTGTCGTCTGAATGTTTGGCAGGCGGATGTGAATGCTTTGTCTGATTTTGAGACTTTTCGGTTGTTGGATTTTGATTATCCTCAGCAGGTGCATCAGTTTATTGATAATTGGTTTGAGTCGCCCCAACCCTTTGATCCCCCCCAACCCCACTTGGGAAGGGGGGAGCAAGAGCAAGCTTTGCAGCCTTTTGAAAAGGCTGAGAATAGTAAGGGCGATCGCTTAAAGAAGGAGTTGGCAAAAGAGGAAAAAGGGCGGGTGCGAGATTTGGTGCAAAATCCTCTGCGGTTGGTACTGTTGTGTTGGCGTTGGCACTTCTATGAAGGAAGTTTGCCGGAGACGAAAGCTGAATTGTATCGTGAGTTTGTCGAGTATTTTTATCAGTGGAAGTCTAATCGTTTCCCGATTAAGGAAAGTAAGCGGCCGGAGCTAGATCGCGGGTTGGGCAGGTTGGCAAAGGATGATCTTGACTCTCGTGGGGGCCATTTCCGATTGCGGAAGGATTTTATTGTTGAGAGATTGGGATATGCTGATGATGAAAATTCTCTGTTTTACCTGGCGTTGCAAATTGGATGGCTGAATAATGTGGGGGTGGCAGCAGAGTCACCCACGAAAAAGGTATATGCTTTTTTTCATGCTACGTTTGAGGAATATTTTGCTGCTGTAGCTGTCGATCACTGGGATTTTTTCTTGCCTCGCGAACACAAGAATAAACCTGTGAAGGGGAGGCGTTATCGAATTTTTGAACCACAGTGGAAGCAGATAATTTTGTTGTGGTTGGGGCGAGAGGATGTGGAGGAGGAAGAGAAAGAAGGATTTATTCAAGTCTTAACTAATTTTCAGGATGGGTGTAGAAACTTTTTCATCAAAGGTTTTTATAAATATCGGGCTTATCTCATTGCTGCTGATGCAATTGGCGAACTTAGCGACTACAATAAAACTAATGAAATAGTCCCTAAAATGCTTGATATGGGTTATAATAACCATTCTGAAGAAATAAAGGCAGCATCCACAAATGTTTTACTAGAAACTCAAAATTTGAGGTCTACTTCTGATCACTATACTCGCAGGAAAGCAGCAGAAAGCTTAGGGAAAAGTAACCCCGGCAATGAGAAAGCCATTGATAGTTTGGTGCATTTGTTGGGGTCTACTTCTGATAACTATACTCGCAGGAAAGCACTAGAAAGCTTAGGAATAATTGGTATGGGCAATGAGAAAGCCATTGATAGTTTACTGGGATTGTTGGGATCTAATTTTGATCAGTATACTCCTAAGCAAGCGGCACAAATCTTAGGGAAAATTGGCACGGGCAATGAGAAAGCCATTGATGGTTTACTGGGATTGTTGGAGTCTACTTATCATTGTTGGACTCGCACGGAAGCAGCAGAAAGCTTAGAAAAAATTGGTATGGGCAATGAGAAAGCTATTGATGGTTTGGTGCATTTGTTGGGGCCTGCTGCTAATTATCCTGCTCGCATCCAAGCAGCAAAAAGCTTAGGGAAAATTGGTATGGGCAATGAGAAAGCCATTGATGGTTTGGTGCATTTGTTGGGGTCTACTTCTGATTACTATACTCGCATCCAAGCTGCAGAAAGCTTAGGGAAAATTGACCCCGGCAATGAGAAAGCGATTAATGCTTTACTGGGATTGTTGGAGTCTACTTCTGATGATCATATTTGCAAACAAGTAGCAGAAAGCTTAGGGAAAATTGACCCCGGAAATGAGAAAGAGATTAATGCTTTGCTGAGATTGTTGGAGTCTACTTCTGACGATCATATTTGCAGACAAGTAACAGAAAGATTAGGAAAAATTGGTACATACAATCACAAAGCTATTGATGGTTTGGTGCAGTTTTTGGGGTCTATTTCTGACGATCATATTTGCAGACAAATAGCAGAAATTATAGAGGAAATTTGCATGGGCAACCAGAAAGCCATTGATGGTTTGGTGCAATTTTTGGGTTCCACTTCTGATAATTATACTCGCAATATAGGAGCAGAAAACTTAGGAAAAATTAGCAAGGGCAGTCAGAAAACTATTGATGGTTTAGTGCGATTTTTGGGGTCTACTTCTGATGATCATACTCGCAATATGGCAGCATTAAGCTTAGGGAAAATTGGCAGGGGCAACCACAAAGCCATTGATAGTTTAGTGCAATTTTTGGGGTCTACTTCTGATAACTATACTCGCAATATGGCAGCATTAAGCTTAGGGGCAATTTTAGAAGAAGAGCAGATGGCAAAAATCGTCACATCCTGAAAAGACTACTTATCAGATATAGGCTACTTAATTAACAAAGATCGCTTCAACAAATGCTACGAAATAATCTGGAATTGCGCCCAAACTCTTCCTTACCCAGAATTTTATCAAGCTTGGCATTCTCCATTTCAAGAAAAACAACCTCGTTGGTTGTTTTTCTTGTTATGCTTTCTATTAGGATTAGTCGTAGTATTTATACTCGCCTAATATAACAGCAGTGTTTCGATAAACTTTAGAGCAGTTTCCTATGATTTCCACCTTAATTAACCGTCTAATATTTGCTTCTCGCCCCATGAATAGTCAAGATTGGTTAGTCGTAGGGGTTACATTGTTAGTTTATGGAGCGATCGCCTTACCATTAGGCTTTAATTCCAGATTTTTGCGAGTAAGTCGAGGTTTTCGGAATCTCAAAGAATTATTTCAGGGCTTGGTAGTGATATTTTTTATGCCATCTTTAATAGAAGAGCTGATATTTCGAGTTTTATTATTGCCTCATCCCACCGAGAGAGTTTCAATTATTGTGTGGTGTTTGTGGGCAGGGTTAAGTTTATTTTTATTCATTATTTATCATCCAATAAATGCTCTAACTTTCCATCCCCAGGGAAACCCAACTTTTATGACACCAATTTTTTTGACATTGGCAGGAATTTTAGGTTTAGGATGTACAGTAGGTTATCAATTAACTGGTTGTTTGTGGGTTCCAGTAATTATTCATTGGGCAGTAGTTGTGATTTGGCAATATTGGTTAGGTGGTAAAGAAAAATTGTATGGGAATAACTAATATCATATCAGATGTAATTGCGTAGGTTGGGTTGAAGAATGAAACCCAACATTCTGTACTTTAATCCATGAGATTGTTTCTTTCCACTCCATTCCAGTCGCAATGACTTTACAGTTTTAGTCATAAAAAATGGAATTGCGTAGTGGACTGACACATCTAAAATGGTGCGTTACGACGGATTGCTAAATCCCTTTCATAGTCTTAATTTAAGCTGTCTAACACACCCTACAATTTTGCTTGTGAAATTTCCTGTCTCACTTCTCGTACTAAATTCACTATATCCTCTCTTGATTGATATCCTGCCTCTGCTAAATCTTTAGCAAATTCTGACTGTAACTTTTCTATAGGCATTAAAGAATATTGAGCAGATTTATTTTTCCTAAGTTCAACTATCATTTTTTCAATTAAACTAATTTGTTCAGAAACAGGAAGTTGTGTAGCTAAATTAAACACTTGTTCTAACATAATAATATTACCTCAGTAAAAAATAATAACCCTCTAGGGATCTTCTATGGAATGTCCCTACTTTGTTTTTAACTAACAATCGGGTTTGTATGGACATAATATAAGTATTATAATATCTAATATCAAATCCGCTTAATTCGGTATAAAAAAATTTTCATCTCCAGCTAATGTGCAAATCTTTCTAAATGCTCTTTTCTCCTGACTCCGTACGGACGTTGCATGCAACGTCCCTACCTCCTGACTCCTAGATTCACTATCTAATTACACCGATGCCACCGGATTTGATATAAAAGACAAACCCGCCTTCTTATTTAAGAATTTATTATGAGGAATTGAAATATGGCTTTTAGTGATTTTAAAACAATCTCCGATGTACAAAAAAAGTATAGAATTAAATACTCTGAAGAGAACTTCATAGTTAACCAAGAATTATTACCATCAGACATTTTTATCAAAGATTTTGAATTTAACAAAGAAAACATAGATTTGTTTGCCTCAGAAGCATCTCGCAGCGAAATTATAATCTCCCCACTATTGCGGGAAGTATATAAAAAACATTATCAGAAATATTCATTTTGGATTCGCAAAAGTATCTCCTACGATGAAACTCTATCAGGAACACCAGACTATCTTTTTTCACAACGTTCTGAACTTGGTAAAACAGTATTAGAAAAACCCATTGTTATCGTTGTAGAAGCAAAGAAAAATGATTTTGAACAAGGTTGGGGGCAATGTCTAGCCGAGTTGTTGGCGTCACAAAAAATAAATGATAACTTCCCAAGGGCAGTCTATGGAATAGTTACAGATGGTAACTTATGGCAATTTGGCAAACTGGTAGCAGATACATTTATCAAAGATTCTGGTAATTTTACTATAGATAATCTTCCCAGGGTTTACGGTGCTTTAGAAAACCTGGTTCAATTAGTTGAAGAGGAAGACTAGACACAGATTTGGGCACGGATAAACGGATTAATTATTTGTCATCATCCGTGTATCTGTGGCAAAATCCACGTTTAGCCACTATCTAGCTTGATCGTTGTTGAGTCATAGCGATTACTTCTTCCACTGTCAAATCTGAGATATTGTCAAGAGTCGGCAGTATATCAGTTCCAGAAAACACCAGTGGTAGTTCTTGGTTCTCCCAAACCCAGATTTGCTGTCGCTGAATATCAATTAACCAAGCAAGTTGAGTCCCGTTACCCAAACAGTGCAGAATTTTGTTCTGTAGGTCTAATGTGCGTCGATCCGGGGAATGAATTTCAATTATCCAGTCGGGTGAACCTTGCGGTGGACCATCTTCATCACTAAGGCGATCGCTTTTGACAACCACAATATCTGGTACGGGAGATAAGGGAGGAATGATGCACCGGAGTTCTTGAATAGCTTCATAAGCTTGGGTTTTATTGTTAATGGTATTTACGAGGTTGCGCTGGAGGCGGGAATGAAACAGGCTTGGCATCGGTTTTTGTTGTGGTTGTCCATGGATAAATTCCCAAGCAGGAGAAGTTTCGATGTTGGGTTGTTGGAGAAAAGCGTCTAAGGAATTAGTAGTAGTTGGTAATTGCATAAATTTATTTTTTCATACTTTTTTTTAGGGAACAGGGAACAGGGAACAGGAAGAAAGAATTGATTTGATTTTTTATCTTTAGAGATATCTATTAGTCAAAAATGATAACCCTTTAGGGATGTTGCATAACAAAAATGCGAACGTCCCTACTTTGGTGTCTACTGAAATGAAAAACGCTGTAGATGTGAAATAATTTCCTGACATCACTATATTGTCAAAGTTTTAAGCCTATAAAATCTTACTTTTGACTTTTGACTTTTGAATTTTGACTTCACTTCGCTTTCACCAAATCTACACCCAACCGCTTCAACGAAAGTCGCTCATTTTCCACATCCACAAAAATAGTGTCACCATCATTAAATTCACTCCGCAAAATACTTTTAGCAATTTGCGTTTCCAACTCCCGTTGAATTGCCCGCTTTAACGGTCTTGCGCCATACACCGGGTCATACCCAACATCTGCCAAAAAGTTAACAGCAGCATCAGCAAGCTTCAATGACATCTTACGTTCAGCTAACCGCTTCTCTAAACGCACAACTTGCAACTGCACAATTTCTCGTAATTGTTCTTTCTGCAACCCATGGAAAATAATGGTTTCATCAATACGGTTGAGAAATTCTGGGCGGAAAGCACCACGCAAAGCTTCCATTACCCGATGCTGCATTTGCTCATAGTCATCAGTGACATCCAAAATATACTGGGAACCAATATTACTTGTCATAATAATCACGCTATTCTTAAAATCAACCTTGTGTCCTTGAGCATCAGTAACGCGCCCATCATCCAATATTTGCAGCATAATATTAAACACATCGGGGTGCGCTTTTTCAATTTCATCAAATAAAATTACCGTATATGGGCGACGGCGAATAGCTTCAGTTAACTGACCGCCTTCATCATAACCAACATATCCAGGAGGCGCTCCAATTAAACGAGACACAGCGTGTTTTTCCATATACTCAGACATATCAATACGCACCATCGCATCTTCGGTGTCAAATAAATATGCTGCCAATGCTTTTCCTAACTCTGTTTTCCCCACACCAGTTGGACCTAAGAAAATGAAACTAGCAACTGGACGGTTGGGGTCTGCTAAACCAGCACGCGATCGCTGAATTGCATCAGAAACAGCAGTCACTGCTTCATTCTGTCCAATAACTCGCTGATGCAACTCTTCTTCGAGATGCAGTAGTTTTTCTTTTTCTGACTCTACTAATTTGCTGATGGGAATACCAGTCCACTTAGAAATAATTTCAGCAATATCAGCTTCTGTGACTTCTTCCCGCAACAAAGTTTGACCGCTGGTTTGAGTTGCTTCTAGTTTTGCCTCTGCTTCTTCTACTTGTTTTTGCAAGTTAATCAGTTTACCAAATTTCAACTCAGCAGCACGGTTGAGGTCATAATTTCGTTCTGCTTGTTGAATCTCAATATTGACTTTATCAATTTCTTCTTTGAAAGTCTGAATTTTGCCAATGATACCTTTTTCTGATTCCCACTGAGCATTAAGAGAACGTTGCCCTTCTTTCAAGTTGGCTAAATCTTTTTCTAGTCTCTCTAACCTTTCTTTGGAAGCAGCATCACTTTCTTTTTGCAGTGATAATTTCTCCATTTCTAGTTGGAGAATTTTGCGGTCTATTTCATCAAGTTCTTCTGGTTTGGAGGTAATTTCCATTTTCAGTTTAGCAGCAGCTTCATCTACTAAGTCGATCGCCTTATCTGGGAGGAAGCGATCGCTAATATATCGAGTAGATAAAGTAGCAGCAGCAACTAAAGAACTATCGGAAATTTTCACACCGTGATGTACTTCATAGCGTTCTTTAAGACCCCGTAAAATTGAGATGGTATCTGGTACACTAGGTTGATCGACATAAACTTGTTGGAAACGACGTTCTAAAGCAGCGTCTTTTTCGATGTATTTACGGTACTCGTCCAGAGTTGTCGCACCGATACATCTAAGTTCTCCTCTAGCTAACATTGGTTTGAGTAAGTTACCTGCATCCATTGCACCTTGGGTTGCACCTGCTCCGACAACGGTATGAATTTCATCTATAAATAAAATGATTTTACCGTCTGAGTCGGTAACTTCTTTGAGAACAGCTTTCAGACGTTCTTCAAATTCGCCTCTAAATTTAGCACCAGCAATTAATGCACCCATATCTAGGGCGATGAGTTGGCGTTCTTTCAGAGACTGGGGAACATCACCAGCGATGATGCGTTGAGCTAGACCTTCGGCGATCGCTGTTTTACCGACTCCAGGTTCGCCTATTAATACTGGATTATTTTTTGTACGACGACTGAGTATTTGAATAGTGCGTCGAATTTCGTCATCGCGTCCAATAACAGGGTCAAGTTTACCTTCACGAGCAAATTCTGTCAAGTCGCGACCGTATTTTTCCAGCGCTTCATATTTGCCTTCAGGATTTTTATCTGTTACTTTGTGATTACCTCTAACTTGAGAAATGGTTTCTTTGAGCTTTACTTCATCTAGTTTAAATTCTTTATAGAGATTTTTACCAAAGCGATCGTCTTTTAGGTAAGCTAGTATTAAATGTTCGATAGAGATGTATTCGTCTTTATATTCTTGGCGATATTTTTCGGCATTATCTAATAAGGTATCCAGACTGCGACCTAAGTAAATATTATTGGGTGTATTTTTGACTTTTGGTTGACGGTTGATAAAGGTGTCTGTTTGTTCTTGTACTTTAGAATTTGAAACTCCTGCTTTATTAAATAGACTGGTTGCCAGTCCATTTTGTTCTAACAAAGCTTTCATTAGATGTTCAGTTTCAATTTGTTGATTTTGGGCAGTTTTAGCAATGTCTGGGGTACGGGATATAGCTTCCCAAGCTTTTTCTGTAAATTGGTTAGGATTATTTGGCTGCATAATTTTTTGGTTTTCTATATGTTTTTCTTTAATTTTAACTTGAAGATATAAATAAATTTTAGTAGAAAAAACCGTTTTTTTTATTGGGTATTCACCCTTGGATATATTTCAAATTTCACTAATTTTCTTTTCTTCTAGTATCTTTCCCAAATCAAATAATGGTCATTTCAGTTAGCCTCCTAGGGTCGGAACTGCCTTTTTTCCTGACGGAATGCTCCGTCCGCATTCATGTCGGCGACAGCCGAAAACAGTTAACAGTACCTTCTAGAATAGAGAGGTTTGAAATACTGCTTTTTGTTTTTTTATCCCCTTTATATCATGTCGGTTGGTATAGGAATGTGTAAAAGCTGGATAAATATTTACCATATTTAAAGTTTTTCCTTTTCTTAAACCTTGTTTCCTAGATAACTCAAACCTTCATTTTTAACTCTCAATTCTCAATTATCAATTATTAATTATTAATTATTAATTATTAATTCTATATAATTACCCTTTCAGGAAACCAAACAGTGAATGTCGAACCTTTTCCAGACTTACTTTTTACAGAAATTTCTGCCCCCATTCTCTCACATAAACGTTGACATATTGCTAATCCTAAACCAGTACCACCATATCTACGAGTAGTAGAAGCATCTGCTTGAGTAAAAGGTTTAAATATATGTTTTAACTGTTCTTCTGTCATTCCAATACCAGTATCAATTACCTGAAAAACTATGTAATTTTGTTCTTTATTTAATAACCCTGAATTTTGATTTTGATTATTTTTTAGTTTCTTATTTTTGACTTTTTCGACACGGAGTGTAATTAAACCATTCTCTGTAAATTTAGCTGCATTACCCAGTAAATTTATCAGTACCTGTCTTACTTTTGGCATATCTGCATACATATTACCCAGATTTTTTCCTAAAACTAATTTGAATTTATTACCTTTTTTTTCAGTAAGATTTTTGGCTGTACCAACCACATCTTGAACTAGCTTATTAACCTCAATACTTTCTAAATAAAGTGTAACTTGACCTGCTTCTATTTTAGAAATATCTAATATATCACTAATCATTTCTAGGAGGTGTGTACCTGCTAGCTTAATTCTTTCTAGATCGGACATAAAATCTTCATATCCTTCTTCCATAGCATCCTCATAAAGAAGATCGCTATACCCAATAATTGCATTGAGGGGTGTACGCAGTTCGTGACTCATGGTAGCTAGAAAAGCACTTTTAGAACGGTTTGCTGCTTCTGCTTTAAGTTTTGCTTCCTGGAGTTGCTCTGTGTATTCTGCTACCTTACCAATTAGTTCATTCAGGGATACTGTTAATTCTCCTATTTCATCATCTGTGGTTACAGGAAGTTGTAGTTCAAAGTTAGCTTCTTCTGTAACTTGTTCAGCTACTTTGGTTATTACTTTTAAAGGAGTTGTGATCGACTTGCTAGTATAGATAGCCATCATTACTGCAGTTATTACCGACAGTAATAGGCTAGCTATTAATATTTTTATTCCTAAGTTTTCTACTTTTTGATAATCTTTAAATCCTTTTTCTACTCTCTGATGAGCTAATATAGCTAATTGTTCTGAATCTTGTGATAATTTTTCTAGTTTTATGGCAACTTCACTATTAGTAATTTTACTCAGTGATGGAAGTGATGAAGTTTCTACTTTTGTTTGAGGTGGTATCTGTTTAATTTCTTGAATTAAACTTTCTAATTGCTGAACATGAACTTCTAGAGGATTAACATAGATTTGGATAAATTCTTGAAGCTGAACATAATCTGTGTTTTGATTGAGATTTTTATCTTCAGTTTCTAGGATCGATTCTAGTTGTTTAATAATTGTATTAACCTCATAAAAACTTGATAATTCTAGAGATATTTTTTTTTCTAAAATTGTTCGGTTATTGATTAAGCTAGGCAACTCTTTTTGCAGGATACTAACTTTTAATACTTTTTTTGTGAGATTTGTAAGTAAGTCTACTTGTTCTTGAGCTTGTTCTATTTGTGTTCTAATTTGATGTTTATAATTTAACTCAAATATTCGCCCTGTCAAAACTCCTACAGTAGCAATACTGATTGCCAGAGCATAGCCAAAACCTATTTTTTTTCTGATTCCTATGCTACCAAGCAAATGTTTTGATCCGGTTTTTTGCTGGAGCATAGACTGTTTTCTTGATATGGAAGTTAATGACATCTGCTCTGGTATTCCTTTGCCCTAATCATATAGGTATATTTTATTCTAATCTAATATTCACACGCGGCCTGATTAGTAGAAATTATTTGATTACTTCTAGGGGTTAATACTGATATAATTTTCCCCTTTACCATGAGATGCACTTTTTTGCAAGACATTTACTACTCTAGTTTCCAAGAGTAACTCTCAATCCCTCAACCCTGGATAATTGTAGAAAAAAAATTACTTCCTAATTAAATTTTTTTGTTGTCATACCACCAAGAGGTATTTTAACAAAGTAGAATCTATACTGAGAAGTTGTTAACTTCATTTAACTATGAAGCTAATGGCTAAGGGCTAAGGGCTGAATTCTGAATGTGATGGATGATTCATTTATGGTAACTGATTATCACATTTTTGAGAGTTAGATATTCGGTATAATAATTTGAGTTTGAGTTCGATTAAAATTAATTTAGCATTTTTACAGAAATAATTCTTTTTCCTGAACTAATTTGTTGTTTATTTTTGGCAAAACTTAAATAGATATAATTCTTCTGGTAGCTCGGATGCTACATCTAACTCGGCACTTTTAGGTACAAATAAAACCATGCCAAATTCACATTTTTCAGTTGTACATTTATCTGGTCGTGCGGTAATCCTATAATCACTATTTTCCGTGGGAGTAAAAGAAATTACTGGAATATCATTTTCTTTTTCATCATTGGCTATTTTTTCACCTTGTTCATTTTTAAGAGTTAAATTTAAGTCACTACAATTATCATCACATACTCCTAGGATTGTATAAGATGTATTAGAAGATAATTTTGCTGTAAATGGTACTTCTACTCTCTCTTTAATTTTTCCAATTAGTGGCCAAAATACCAATTTTTTACCAGCTTTTTCTTGTGCTTCTACTGTCTCTTTCAATTTACAGATTACTTGTTCTTGTTCGAGACTAAGTTCTATACTGGCAGCAGTTGCCACAATTGCACTGGCTAATACAAAACCAACTCCACCTAAAACTAATTTTTTGGTATCCATTGATTTACCCAAGGAAAAATTTTTGCTCAACTACAGTCAGGAGTCTAACATAACAATAGGGAATAGGGAAGATCGCGAGATGGGAAGTGTGGGTAGCATGGGGAGAGGAGGAGATGAAGAACAATTCATTAATTGATAATAAATAATGAACAATCAATAATAGAGAATGAATTATGAAAACTTTCTTGTTATATCAATTATCAATTATTAATTATCTATTATACCAAGCGTGATAAATGTTTATTACAAATGGCAGAAGCAAGGAAGAGAGAAGAAGGAAGAAGGAAGAAGTAATAAATATTGAATAAAAGAGGGAAAATACTCTATTATACCAAGCGATTATACCAAGGGTGATAAATATTTATTACAAATGGTAAAAGCAAGGAAGAGAGAAGAAGGAAGAAGGAAGAAGGAAGAAGTAATAAATATTGAATAAAAGAGGGAAAATAATAGATATAGCTGTCTATAATGAATTTTTAGCAGCTATTTTTAACTATCTCTGATAGAGATGCACTTTTTGTAGCATTCTTTTTTCATGCATGGTATTATCAATTGAAAAGGAGAGGGTTTAAACTTTTGGGGATTAATTATCAGTTATCAATTATCCATTATTCATTGGTAAATAATATTTATTTCATCAACTGAAGTAGGAGCTACTAATAACTGATAACTAAACAGACTCTATTTAGTCTCCATCCAATTTTTACCTCCATGAATATCTACTATTAAGGGTACTTTTAAATTTACTGCATTTTCCATTGTAGATTTAATTACTTGTTGCAATTCTTCCGACTCTAATGGTGGTACTTCAAATACTAATTCATCATGTACTTGTAATAATAATTTTGTCTGATAATTTTGCAATATTTCATTTAGTCTAATCATGGCTATTTTAATAATATCTGCACTTGAACCTTGAATTGGCGAATTAGCTGCTGCTCTTAAAATTTGAGCATCATTTTGACTTAGTTTTAATTGCTGTAAATTAATCTCTTCTATTTGTTTACCTTTTAGCTCACGGAGAGTTTTAGATTCAAATTCAAAATAACGCCGACGACCTAATATTGTTTCTACATAACCTTGAGCGATCGCTTGTTTTTTCAAGTTATCTAAATAGGCAAATACTTGGGAATATTGTTGTTTATATCTTTCTAAAAATAGTTTACTTTCTTTGACTGTTATTTTGACAGACCTTGCTAATTTTTGCGCTCCCATTCCATAGATTACGCCAAAGTTTATTGTTTTACCAACTCGTCTTTCTTCTGGTGAAATTTCCTCTTTTTCAAATAATAGTTTTGCTGTGACGGTATGTACATCTTGATTATTTTGATAAGATTCTATTAATACTGGTTCTTGACTCAAATGTGCTAAAATTCTTAATTCTATTTGGGAATAATCTGCTGATACTAATAACCAATCTTTTTTTGGCAGAAATGCTTGACGAATTTGCCTAGAAAATTCTGTACCGATGGGAATATTTTGTAAGTTTGGTTCGGAAGAGGATAAACGCCCTGTATCTGTTTGAGTTTGATTAAAGTTTGTATGTACTCTTTGAGTGTCTGAACGAACTAATTTTGGTATGGCTTCGACATAAGTGGAAAAGAGTTTATATAAGGTTCGATGATTTAATATTTCATCAATAATGGGGTGATGTTCTGGTTCTGTTTGTAATTTTTCTAGGACTACTACATCTGTGGAGTAACCAGTCTTAATTTTTCGAGATTTTTTCTGATTTTGATGGAGTATTTCAAACAGAAGTTCGCTTAATTGAGATGGTGAGTTTAGGTTTAATAAGTCGTTGGTTTCTGCTTGATTGATTTGTTTTTTAAGAGTTGCTAAATTTTCTCTTTGCTCTTTTGATAATTTGCTGATGTATGCTTTTAGTATAGGGCTGGATATTGCTTTTTTTAATTCTTGTTGATTGGTAAATGAATTGGGGTCTATATTCTGAATTTCTGTTTTGAGATGTTCTTGTAAAGTTAGACTATCGACAGTTTGACAAGCTCTTTTTTCAATTTCTTCTAAATCTTTTTGCAGTTGGATTGAGAATTTTTTGAGATATTCAATATCAATTCTAATTCCCTGAAGTTCCATTTCGGCTAAAACCGATTCTAATGGTTGTTCTACATCTACTAATAATTTGTACAAAGATTTTTCTGGAGGTTGATTTTTCTGTGCATCTTTTTGTAGTTGACTTGATAATTTTTGCACAGATGCAATATCAATCTTAATTCCTTGAAGTTCCATTTCGGCTAAAACAGATTCTACAGGTTTTTCTACATTTACTAATAATTTGTACAAAGATTTCTCAGTCACTTGATTTTTCTGAGCATCTTTTTGCAGTTGAGATGATAATTTTTTCAGAGACTCAATATCAATGTTAATTCCCTGAAATTCCATTTCGGCTAAAA
>NZ_JBNHEQ010000195.1:0-2275 GCF_050016015.1 Dapis hubbardiae BLCC-M172 | reverse complement strand
TTTTCAGAGACTCAATATCAATCTTAATTCCCTGAAATTCCATTTCGGCTAAAACCGATTCTAAAGGTTGTTCTACATCTACTAATAATTTGTACAAAGATTTCTCAGTCGGTTCATTTTTCGGAGTATCTTTTTGCAGTTGAGCTGATAAATTTTTCAGAGACTCAATATCAATCTTAATTCCCTGAAATTCCATTTCGGCTAAAACCGATTCTAAAGGTTGTTCTACATCTACTAATAATTTGTACAAAGATTTCTCAGTCGGTTCATTTTTCGGAGTATCTTTTTGCAGTTGAGCTGATAAATTTTTCAGAGACTCAATATCAATCTTAATTCCCTGAAATTCCATTTCGGCTAAAACAGATTCTAATGCTTGTTCTACATCTACTAATAATCTGTACAAAGATTTCTCAGTCGGTTGATTTTTATCCGCTTTTTCTAATTCTGCTCTTAATTTTTCTACTAACTGAAATGTCACAAAAACTTGATTACCACAATAATCAGCTACTTTGAGAATATCTAGGTCGGCAATAGTTTTATTTTTCGAGACCACATCGTTATAACTATGTAAATTTATCCCCTTATCTGTGAGGTATCTAATATATATTTCTTCCAGACTATGTTTATCTCCAGGATTTAATACATAACTTGCCAACATTGTGTCAAAAACCACTCCAGCTAATTTAATTCCTTGACAACGAAAAACCAATCTATCAAATTTAGTATTCTGAAAAACTTTTGGATATTCGGTACTTTCTAAAATTGGTTTTAAAGACTCTAATACTGTCACCTTATCCAGATTTTTTCCAATTTTATGTCTGGTAGGAATATAGGCAACATCCTCTATATTTTTTCCCCAACAACAACCAATTCCAACTAACTCTGCATCTCTCGGTTCCAAAGATGTTGTTTCCGTATCCCAAGCAACAGGAATCTGAGGATTTTTCTGTTCTTTTAAAATATTTACTAACTCCTTTAACTTTTCTGGAGTATCAATAATTTGAGGCTGAATTTCTGATTTTGTTGAAATTTGCTGTTTAGCTACCTTTGTATCTTCTGCACTGAAAAACCAATCATCACTTTCTACTTCAACTAAAGTATTTATCGATTTTTCTTGCTGCTGAGTTTCTGATTCGTCTGGCAAAGACTTAACTCCTGCCAAACCATTAAACTGCTGTTCTAAATCTGGAATTTGACTGAGGAAATGTTCTAATTCCAGCCTTTGCAAAACAGGTTCAATTTCTGAACGAGAAAATCTTTTTATCTGACAATCTTCTATATCAAGATTTAACGGCACATTTACTTCAATTTTTGCCATAAACTGAGAATGCTCTGCCTCAGCTTTTCCTACTACTAACTTTTTCTGATTGGCTCCTCTAATTTTATCTAGAGAAGCATAAATTTCTCCTAGACAACTATATTCATTCAACAACTTAACAGCAGTTTTTTCCCCAATCCCTCTAACACCTGGAATATTGTCAGACTTATCTCCACAAAGAGCTTTATAATCAACAACTTGAGTCGGCAAAATTCCCAATTTCTCCTTAACTTCTTGAGCAAAAAATTCTTTAGGCGTACTACCTTTACCCGCAGCTAAATGTAAAACACTAATCCCTTTTTCTACATCTATTAATTGAAATAAATCTTGGTCGCCAGAAAGAATTTTTACCCGAAACCCAGCAGCACTAGCTTTTTGTGCTAAAGTTCCCAATATATCGTCAGCTTCATAACCAGGAGCAGTAATAACTGTTAAATTAAAAGCTCTTAAAAGCTCTTGTAAATTTTCTAAGTCAGTAATTAAATCTTCTGGCGGTTCTGGTCGATCTGCTTTATAATTTTTATCAGCTTTATGACGAAATGTAGGTTGTCCTAAGTCAAAGGCGATCGCTAAGTATTCTGGTTTTTGAGTATCTATTACTTCTAATAAAGATTTCAGGAATCCAAAACAAACGCTTGTGGGAATACCTGTAGAAGTTTTCAATCCTCCACTACGACTTTTGGCAAAAGCGTAGTAGGAACGAAAGGCGAGAGAATGGCCGTCAATTAAAAGGGTGGTAGGAGGGTTAGCGGACATTTGAAATTGATATTTTGAGATGTTGCTCTATTTTAGCTATAAATTGGGGTATACTTATTTTCTAAGGCTGGCTTTTCTATTTGCCGGAAATACTAGCTATGTATCTAATCTAGATTTAGCACTATAGTTTTGTGGTAAGATTTCTGTTTTTGAATTGAGATTTTTTCGGGGAGTAGGTAGTAGGTTAGATAGATTGAGAAA
>NZ_JBNHEQ010000194.1:0-12126 GCF_050016015.1 Dapis hubbardiae BLCC-M172 | reverse complement strand
TGCGTATAGAGCAATAGTAATTTCATTTTCTGAAGCTCCTGCGAGATGGAGGTGAATAGTGAGAATTTTCCGACTATTACCTATAGAGTCAGAATAATTTCATTTTCTGAAGCTCCTGGAAGATGGAGGTGAATAGTGAGAATTTTCCAACTATTGCCTATAGAGCAATAGTTAATTCATTTCGTGAAGCTCCTGGAAGATGGAGGTGAATAGTGAGAATTTTCCGACTATTACCTATAGAGCAATAGTTAATTCATTTCGTGAAGCTCCTGGAAGATGGAGGTGAATAGTGAGAATTTTCCGACTATTACCTATAGAGCAATAGTTAATTCATTTCGTGAAGCTCCTGGAAGATGGAGGTGAATAGTGAGAATTTTCCGACTATTACCTATAGAGCAATAGTTAATTCATTTCGTGAAGCTCCTGGAAGATGGAGGTGAATAGTGAGAATTTTCCCACTATTGCGTATAGAGCAATAGTTAATTCATTTCGTGAAGCTCCTGGAAGATGGAGGTGAATAGTGAGAATTTTCCCACTATTGCGTATAGAGCAATAGTTAATTCATTTCGTGAAGCACCTGGAAGATGGAGGTGAGTAGTGAAATTTTCTGACTACTTATCACTTTCAATATTTTGAAATTTTTGTTGTTCTCGGTAAACCAATTACTGTATTCTTAACAAAGAAAAATATATCTATTCCCAAAGGATAATTTTTAACATTAGTTTCCCATTCTGACCAGAAAAACTCCGGTAAACCAGGGATAGAAATTGTTGTTTCTGCTAAAATTCCCGGTCCGGTTAATATTACTTTTTCCCCTGATTCTAAATCTAATCCTTGCACAAATAAAGTAGTTGATTTTTCTGGTTCTTCTGCTGTTCCAGAATTAAAATTTTCAAAGTTAGGAATAGAATTAATATTCTTAATTATCGCAAAATCTGCAAGTTGAGAATTATCAGTAAAACTACACCCTGTATGAAACAATAACCAAGCTTTTACATCTCCATCAAAATCTGAACTTAACCAAACTTTTGTTTCTAAATCTAACATTGTTAAACAGGCAGCAGCAGAACCTATATTTAAGTCTGATGGTGGAGTTAAATTGATATTAATTTCTTGCTGTTTTCCTGGATAAGATAAAGCATTGAGTAGTGCCCGAAAAGTTGTTTGAGAATCATCTACAATATCTGAAAAACCTGGTAGTTTTGTAACCATAGAAAAATATTTAGAATAGTTTTCATTATCAATTATCCATTATCAATTATCAATTGACTTCATTCATCTCCTCTTCTAAGGGTAAAGAAATTAACTTTTGTCGCCTCTGTTTGAGATTCTTGAACTTCTTTTTTGCGTTTTGCCTCTGCTTGAAGAAATTCAATAACTATAGACTGCACAATATCATGCCATTCTGGAATTTGCATCAAACCATCACACAATGCAGCAAGTTCCGCATGACGATACGATCGCCCTCCCACATAACCAAAACCTATAACCTCCTCTATCTTTACAGTACAGCGAGTAATAGTCATCTCTCCTAGATTAAAAATTTGTCCCGTACCTCCAGCGCGGCCTCGTACCATTGTTAGACCTATTTCTGGTGGCCTGATAAAACTGTATTCAGGTAAAGTCCCTATTTCTGCTATTTTTGCCTCCAACTGGTTTAAATTACTCTTGGCCAGGGTTGCCATCCACCTTTGTCGCGTTTCAGTTTGAATTTCCATATCATACCTTTAGACCAACGTTGGATAATTTACTCATTCTCTAGATATAAATCTAAAAAGTATTTAATGTTACGATATAATAAAATGGTGATTATACCGGAAACCTTTTCCTTATAATCCCTATCTACAGTATTTCTTAATGAAAACTGTAGGTATTGAAAATTGTTATTGTAATCCCTACCTAACTGTATTTTCAATTAGGAATGTGGGTATTTTCGATTTTGAGTTTTTGATTTATTGACCAAGGTGAATTTATGCCATTTTCAATCGATACAGCCCGCAATATTTTCCCTAACACTTTATCTGCTGATGCAGTGCCAGCTACCATTGCCAGATTTAATCAGTTAAGTGCTGAAGACCAACTAGCTCTGATATGGTTCGCCTACCTGGAAATGGGTAAGACAATTACAGTTGCTGCTCCAGGAGCTGCCAATATGCAGTTGGCAGAAATAACCATGAATGAGATTAAGAAAATGAGTTTCCAAGAGCAAACCCAAGTAATGTGCGACTTGGCTAACCGCTCTGATACACCACTTTGTCGTACTTATGCTACTTGGTCTCCAAATATTAAGTTGGGTTTTTGGTATCAGCTTGGAGAATGGATGAATCAAGGACTTGTTGCTCCTATTCCAGAGGGATATAAACTTTCTGCCAATGCTTCTGCTGTATTAGGAACTATTCAAGGATTGGACTCTGGTCAGCAAATCACCGTTTTACGAAATTCTGTGATTAATATGGGATTTGATGTTAAAAACTTAGGTAACTATACCAGGATTTCTGAGCCTGTTGTTGCACCAAAAGATATGGCACAGCGAACTGAAGTAACTATTCAAGGTATTGATAATCCCACTGTCTTGAATTATATGAATAATTTGAATGCTAATGACTTTAATGCACTAATTGAGTTATTCACTCCTGATGGTGGACTTCAGCCTCCTTTCCGTAGACCAATTGTGGGTAAAGATTCTGTTTTACGTTTTTTCCAAGAAGAATGTCAAAACCTCAAGTTAATTCCAGAGCAAGGAATTTCTGAACCGGCTGATGATGGTTATACTCAGATTAAAGTTACTGGTAAATGTCAGACTCCCTGGTTTGGTGCTGGTGTGGGTATGAATATTGCTTGGAGATTTTTGCTTAATCCAGAAGGTAAAATCTTTTTTGTGGCGATAGATTTATTAGCTTCTCCTAAAGAGTTGTTGAATTTTGCTCGGTAGAAATCGGTTTTTTAACTAGCTATCAGCTTTTCCTTACGGAATGCTGCGCAAACAGCATTTAGCTGTCAGCTAAAAATTCGAGGGTTTAAGTCCTCCACAAGAGTTTGAAAAAATTAGTGGTGCGTGTTAATGGGGGTTTGAATCCTCCATTATATACCAAGAATAAGCTGACTGCTGATAGCTGAGTGCTGACTGCTACTTCAACATTTGAAGCTAATTTTAGCAAAGTTATTTAACCTACGAAAACTAAAAATCAATAAATTTTAAAGAGCGCTTCTCAAACGGAGCGCTTTTTTGTTTGAAAATATAAAGGTCTATATGTTATGATTAAGAATCACATAAAAAATCATAATCAAAATACATTTTTTAATAAAGATGATGCAGATTACTAATATTGAGTGGTCTACAACAGAAGAAAAGATTGCTCAATCAGCTTTGGAAAAAGCTAAGGAACGAGAAATAAATGCTTTAATGGCAACGGTACGCCAACAAGCAAGTGGAATTCAAGAGTTTAATGACTTATGGCGTCTGCATGATTTTCTCAGCGCGAGAAGATATGATTTAGATGGAAAGTATGACTCCAGAAATGCAACTGTAATTTTTTCTCTTGCTGGTTTAGTCAAAGAGGGATGGTTGAACATTACTGAGCTAGAAGGTTTGGATCAAGAAAAGATTACAAAAGTATCTGCTATGACTAGGATGATCTAACTAATATTCTATCTTAAAGATATATGTAAATGAAGGGCGGGTTTTGAAATGAGTTTTGCTCCTTTAGTCTAAACCTGTCCTTAGATTTATACCATTTCTCAAAAACTTTTCAACTTGTGTCTTGAGTAGGGGAGTAAGGGAGTGGGGGAGTGGGGGAGTGGAGGAGTGGGGGAGTGGAGGAGTGGGGAAGTGGGGGAGTAAGGGAGTGGGGGAGAAGTAAAAATAATCATAATTAACATTAACTGGCTAACAATTATAAGAATTTCAAATAATGATGAAACACTTTGAAGGAAAGAAAAAGTCGTCCCAGTCTTATTCATAATGACTATGGATATGGGAGTTATTTTATCGGTGTTAATTACTTGATAACCAAACTATAGCATTCATGCCTGGGAATTGGTATAATTCTAAATTTATCAACTTCCGCTACACTACTTAATCTTACTGAAATGTGAAATAATTTCTAGAAATTACTGTAGCGTTAAAGTTTTCGGGCTATAAAATCTTAATGCATGAATTGGGAGTTATTTTATCGGTGTTAATTACTTGATAACCAAACTATAATTCATGCCTAGGAATTGGTACAATACTAACTTTATCAACTTCCGCTACACTACTTAATCTTACTGAAATGTGAAATAATTTCTAGAAATTACTGTAGCTTTAAAGTTTTCGGGTTATAAAATCTTAATGCATGAATTTTGAATTTTGAATTCCGTGAAACGGTATTAGACTATCAAGATTGACTATCTGGTAATAGTTTGGGTAAGACGCGATCGCAACAAAATAGAGTCCCTGCTGCTACACAAAGGGGAATACCTACAAAATTAACTATGGGAATAGTAATTAAGGCTTGACAAATTAACCCAAAGGTGGCACTTGCTGGAAAACTACGACGGACTACTGTTAACTTTTCTCTAAATTTTAATTTTCTTCTCTCCAAAGGTCCATCAAAAAAGTCAAGACAAACAATAGAGGTTGTGAGAATAATACCACCAATAGTTGCTATTAAAGAGCCTCCAGGAAAAAAGTTTAGTAGTAACATTGGCAACCCTATTCCTAGAAACAAAGCAATTTTTTTTAGCTCAAAAAGTATCGCTCGCCAAATATCCTTAAGAGAGGCTAATAAACCTGGAGGTGCTTCAGGCAATGTACCAGTTCTAATTTTTTCTAATTGTTCAGAAAGTTGACCATAAAAAGGCGAACCCAGAATAACTCCAAATTGTACTAATAAAAATCCAATTATTAGAAGTAATATGATAAATATGATGAGTTCTATAAACCAATCTAAGATATTATCTAAATAACTTAAAAAATTTAACCAAGTTGGTAGTTGAGCAATCATAGCATCAAAACGCAAAGATAAACTATTAAAAATAGTCTCAGTCAAATCAATTCCCGGCAGAAGTAAACCAATATAAAGAATAATTCCGACCACAATATTAATAAAAATCGGAACAATTATATAACCTATCAATTTGGGATTTTTGACAAATATTATTAGAGCGCGAAAATGGTAAGTTGCACCTGCTACTAATCCTACAGGAGCTTCAAATATAGATAGTATTGATTTTGAATTTTGCTGTTTTATCATAAGTTTATAACTCCCCAGCTCCTATACTCAAAAAAGTTTAGCAAAAATTTATCAAACTTGGTATTAGATCAAATCTAGTAGTATCCGTATAAAAAAGCAGAGAAACCTGGTTTTTATCAAATACCCTTGTAGGGACGTTTTGCTAACGCAAAACTCCGCTTTATATGTCGGCGACAGCCGAAGTGCGTAATTAGGAGTATTCCGTCAGGAAAGTTGTGCGCCAGCAAAACGCTGCGCGACATGGAAAGCAGAGCATTCCGGAACGGAAAACGCATTTTTGCCTGTGCAACATCCCTACCATTGACCTCCCATAAACCCAGTTTCTTGTTACTCCAATTTATCGGGAACCGAAGCCAGCAAATTTGATATTATCCCTAGAATTTTTTTGATAGTAACTACGGCATAAATATGGCAATTTTAACAATTGATAATGAACAATGGATAAGTAGGTAGACAAAATTATTTGTGTATTTGCCGTTTACTTATTTATGAGCTTACCTCTTACTTATTGACTCTTCCCTACTACTGCCAAAATATTAAATTAATTCTCTCCAGATAATTATTGCTCTGCTGATTAAATATAAAATAATTGACAGATAAAGGTTTTAACCTTTTTAAGTTTGCAAAAAGTACCTGGTTTTGAGCTGCTTGATGGTCAAAAAGTTAGGATTTTGGGTTGAGTATATTAGAAAAATCAAAGGATAATTCTTCCTCTTGCCTCCTCTAAATTTCCCATTCCTCCTGGCTCCTGACTCCTGACTCCTACCCTCACCAATAAGACTTTTTCAGCAAACCCTAATTAATTATTTTTGAGCACAATTCTCCATTATCCATTGGTAATTAATTTTGCTTATGAAATTCTCAAAGTAGAACAGAATTATATTTAATTAATTAATTTATAATTTTTAGTTTTAATCTCATACAAGTCCGATGAGGTAAGCATTCAGAATTCAGCTAACAGCTATCAGCCATTAATTCATCCTGTTTGGAAGGAGAAATTAGTCTGATGGCAAGAATTAAAAATCTGACACGAAAAAGGTCATCAGCTAATCTTAGTATTTGCTTTATTCTTTACGAAAATACGAAAAGCTGAATGCTTACCCGATGAGCGAAAAGCTGATTAAAGATATCTATCTTCTGCCTCATCCTAATAATCAGCCTATAGTACAAAATAAAGTCATAACTTGTTTTTATATAGAATTTATCAAGTTATATCATGTCCGGTAGCATCGGTCTTGTATAGGTAAGGAAGAAGGAATAAAGAAGAAAGAAGAAAGAAGAAAGAAGGAAAAACCTTACTAATGGTAGCCCTTTCCCCAACTTTTAGACAAACGATACCAACGGACATGATATTACTAAGGTACAGTTGTTTTTCTTAACCGAAAAATCAAGGTATAAAGCCTCTCTATATCATGGAGAAAAAAGAAAATAATTCCTTTGAGCAAATCCCTTTATTCTAGAAGTTGTTTTTCTTAACCGAAAAATCAAGGTATAAAGCCTCTCTATATTATGGAGAAAAAAGAAAATAATTCCTTTGATAAAATCCCTTTATTCTAGAAGAAGTAATTATTAATTGTTAATTGTTAATTATTAATTATTAAACCCCTACTCCCTAATTTACAATTCAGAAACCCAGCCATAAGATTCAGTAACTTTTCCAGTTTTAATATCTTCCAACTTTTGTAAAATTTCAGGAGCATATTTTCGTTCATTAACAGGAGGTAAAATCATATCCTTACCTTGATAATTAATAGTAGAAAGATGAGCAATAGTAGCAGCAGTTCCCATACCAAATGCTTCAGAAAGATTTCCCTCTTGATAAGCCTCCGCCACTTCATCAATAGAAATTAATCTTTCCTCAACTTTAACACCCATATCTCTAAATAAAGTTAATACACTATCTCTAGTAATTCCCGGCAATATAGTTCCAGTTAACTGAGGAGTAATAACCACATCATTAATAACAAAAGCCACATTCATTGTGCCACATTCTTCAATATATTTTTTCTCCTTTGCATCCAACCATAAAACATTATCATAACCCTGTTTTTTAGCTTCTTTATCTGCCAATAAACTACCACCATAATTACCAGCACATTTAGCAGCACCAGTTCCACCTTCAGCAGCTCTAATATATTTATCAGTCACAATTAACTTTACAGGTTCAGAATAATAAGCACCTACCGGAGAACTAATAATAATAAATTTATAACTATTTGCTGGTTTAAGACCAACCGATTCATCTGTGGCAAAATAGATAGGTCGAATATATAATACACTACCTGATTGAGTAGGAATCCAATCAGCATCTAACCTAATTAATTCCTTCAAACCATCAATAAAAATTTCTTCAGGAACAGGTGGCATACATAATCGAAAAGCTGATTCATTAATCCGTTTATGATTAGCTTCCGGGCGAAATAATAAAGGTTTTCCTGTCGGACTTCTATAAGCTTTTAAACCTTCAAAAACTGTCTGACCATAATGTAGTGCAGAAAGAGAAGGAGACATAGGAATATTGCCATAAGGAATAATTTTTACCTCTTGCCAACTATCATCTAAGTAGGTAGCAACCAACATATGGTCGGTAAATACTTTACCAAAGGGAGTATTATTAATATCCTGTTCTTTAATTCGAGAGTGGGTAGTTTTTTCTATAGATATTTGAGAATTAACTATTTGCATTATTGTCTGCATCGTCTAATAACTACAATTTTTCTAGAATAGCATTAATAACTTAGTAGTTACCAGTTATACCTAGAGAATTTTTGTTTGAGTCAGGAGTGTAGGGGCTATTCACATTTGCGCAGCATTATGAAATCATTTATTACTTGCGTCATCGTTTTTTCATTTCCTGCTGCATATAATTGTAGGGGCAATTCGCTTTTCGCCCCTACTTTAATCTGTTATGACTGATTCGTATATTTAATTGTGTTTTCTTGATTTATGTATAGACAAACTTTACACAAACTATTATCATAAAAGTCTGGTCGAAAAAGAAAAAAATGATCATAAGTCATTGCTACAAAATCAAGCCAAATCAAGAACAAATAGCTAAAATTGATTATTGGCTAGAACTTTTGAGAAGACACTGGAATTATGCTTTGGGTCAACGATTAGACTGGTTAAATAGAACTAGATGTCCGATAGACCGTTGCTCAATAGTTTCAAGTCCAATTGGCGAGATTCCTTGTAGACCAGATTATTATTTTCAGCAATCAGCACTTAAAGAAACAAAACAGTTATTTCCTAAGTATAAAGAAATTTACTCTGAAGTTCAACAAATTAATTTACAGAGACTAGATAAAGCTTGGCAACGTTGGTTAGTTCCTGATAAGACAGGTAAAAGATTTGGTAGACCAAGATTTAAAAAGTCTGGCAAATTAAGATCATTATGTTTTAGTAGAGTAAATCATCCTAAAGCTGCAATTAAGTTTGATGGAAAGCAAATTATTATTAGCAGATTTGGTGCTATTCCAGTGATAGTTCATAGACCAATTCCAGAAGGCTTTACTATTAAAACTGCAACTATAACCAAAAAAGCTGATGGCTATTATGTAAGTTTTAGTTTAGAAGACAAGTCAGTTCCTAGTCGAATTATCACAGACAACATCAAAACTGCTGTAGGTATTGATGTAGGCTTAAAAGAGTTTTTAACTACCAATACTGGAGAAACTGTTTCTGTCCCAAATTTCTATAGAAAATCTCAATCTAATTTAGCTAGAAAACAAAGTAAAGCAGCTAGAAAAGAGATGGGTTCTAATAACTGGAAAAAAGCACAAAACAAAGTAGCTAAATTACATCAACATACTGCTAGACAAAGAGAAAATTTTCATTATAAAACTGCTCATAAATTAGTTAAAGAGTATGACTTAATTGCTGTAGAAGACCTTAATATTAAAGGTTTAGCTAGAAATACAAAACTATCAAAATCAATCTATGATGTAGCCTGGGGAGCTTTTATTGAAAAGTTGAATGCAGTAGCGGTAAAACGCGGTGTTCATATAGTTAAAGTTAATCCTCACAATACATCACAAAATTGCAGTAATTGTGGTCATAAAGTACCTAAAACTTTATCGGTTAGAACTCACTCTTGTCCCAAATGTAAAACGGTTTTAGATAGGGACGAGAATGCAGCAATCAACATATTAAATAAAGCATTAAACGAGGTGGGTATCATCTTGTCTGCTTGTGGAGGATTAGACATTAGTCAGCCGATGAGACAAGAAACTTCTGAAACTGGGGTTCAATTATCTTTGTTCTAGAAGCTCCCGTTATAATCTCCGATTTAACGGGAGAGAACTTCACAAAGCACCGCCTAGACCAACAGTAAAAAAACGCCTAAATATTAGTTAAAAATTCCTCAAAAATTAGACCAAACCCACCCCTATTTTAACTGCCTAACTTACTTAATTATCATTCTTGGCAATAACCCAAATGGCATGAATAATACCAGGCAGAAAGCCTAACAAAGTGAGAAGAATATTAATCCAAAAAGCGCCTCCAAGACCAACAGTTAAGAAAACACCTAAAGGCGGTAAGAATATAGCAGCTAGAATTCGTAGTATAGTCATTTTAGTTACTCTTGTAATTGTTAAACTATTGTTTTTTCAGTATATGGCAGAAGCCATAAAGGTTAGGAATTATAGAATAGCCCAAACAAGTCAATATTAATAATTAACCTTCCTGCTTCTTTATTATTCCTTCTTTATATAACTTCAACTCTTAGTAGAACCTTTACCGAAAAATTTAGGAGGTTCTGCTAAAGTATAAACTTCCCTTTCAGTGGCGATCGCCTCCCGCAGATGTTTAGGCACTTGTAACATTCCTAATAAAGTAGTCCCATCCAACATCCGAAATCCACCAGTAGTTTTTTCTGCCAAAAGTTTATCAACTTTTTCTGTATCAGGATAACTATCAATCATCTCCCTGGAACCCAGAACAAAACCCCAAGGTCGCCCATAAGTAGGGACATGACTACTATAAGATTGAACATAAGGAAATACTGCCTTCATTGTATTGAGAATTCGAGCATGAAGTTTCATTTCCCCAGGAGAAACAGGGCCAGCTTGGACAACAAAAAATCCTCCTGGAGTAAGTACCCGGAGAATTTTTTCAAAATAGTCCTTAGTAAATAATTGAAATGATGGCCCCTCTTCAATAGGATCGGAAAGGTCAGAGATAACCACATCCCAACCTTCACTAGAAGTATCCAAAAATTCTAAAGCATCACCAATGACCAACTTGAGGCGAGGGTCATCAAAAGCATTCTTGTGCATTTCTGGCAAATACTGCCGACAAGCTTCTACCACTTCTCCATCAATATCAACCATGGCTACTTTTTCCACAGTTTGCCAACGTAAAACCTCTCGAATAGTAGCTCCCTCACCACCACCAAGAACAAGAACTTTACTAGGAGAACCATGACAAATCATGGGAGGATGTACTAAAGGTTCATGGTATAAAAATTCATCCCCTGTACAAGATTGCCATTTACCATCAAGAACCAGTGCTTTACCATAAATACCTGTTTCTACAATGTACATTTCTTGATAAGCAGTTTTCTTGTAGGCAAGAACCTGAGTAATACCATGAACATAAATATCCCAAGGTGTGATATACTCACTAACCCACAAATCTGCACCAACTTCACTACCAGCCATAAGACATACTCCTGGATAAAATATTGATCTAAATAATATTGATACAGAATGTATTTCTTAGCATAAAATGGCTTTTTATTCCAACTAGATTCGGTAAGGGGTCTCCCGTTATAATCTCTGATTTAACGGGAGAGAACTTCACGCACATTGATATACAAATCTGAGCTTTTTAGAGATATTATTAACTCAATCACCTAATTTTATCCCTATGATGAGAGTAGTTTTACTCAAAATATCAAGACCAAAAACGATTTTTCCTAATTAAAATTATTGGGACTCATCAGTTAAGTCTTACTTTTAACTTTTGACTTAACAAGTTATAGCTTGTATTCAAGTATAATTCATTGAATAAGTTACTCTTCATACTACCTACTATGCAAAATAATACAACTAACAACTTCCCAAATATATCTTTCAATGAGTGGGATGCAGAACTGTATGATAGTAAACATTCCTTTGTTTCTAACTTAGCAGTAGATTTATTAGGATTACTTAATCCCCAAATAGGTGAAAAAATTCTTGACCTTGGTTGTGGTACAGGTCATCTGACTTATAAAATTACTACTAGAGGAGCAAAAGTTGTAGGAATTGATAATGCTCCTACTATGATTGAAGAAGCTCACCGTTGTTATCCAGATATTAAGTTTTTAGTCAGAGATGGAGTTAATATTGAGTTGAAAGAAACATTTGATGCGGTGTTTTCTAATGCAGCACTTCATTGGATTCAAGAACCAAAAAAAGTTATGCATAATATTTGGCGTGTACTTAAACCAGGAGGTCGTTTCGTTACAGAATTTGGTGGCAAAGGTAATATTGAAACAATTATTAATGGTATTTATCAAGCTTTAGATGCTGCTGGTTATAGTAGCAATAAAGAACTTAATCCTTGGTATTTTCCTAGTATAGGAGAATATGCTAGTCTCTTAGAATCGGAAGGTTTTTTGTTGACTTTTGCTAGGTTATTAGAAAGACCAACTAAACTTCAAGATGGAGAATATGGTCTGCGTCATTGGATTAAGATGTTCGCGACTTGTTTTTTTGAAGGAATTTCTGAAAGAAAGCAAAATATTATTATTGATGATATTGAGAATAGATTGCGTCCTCATTTATATAAGAAGGGTAAATGGATAGCTGATTATAAGAGAATTAGAATTATGGCTTTTAAGGAAGTTCAATAATGGATAATGGATAATGGATAATGGATAATGGATAATGGATAATTGATAATT
>NZ_JBNHEQ010000193.1:23983-24403 GCF_050016015.1 Dapis hubbardiae BLCC-M172 | reverse complement strand
GTTTTTCTCCTAAGCTATCGTAGACATGGCCAATATTATTGAGAGTTGTTGCTTCCGTAGCACGAGCGCCTACTTGCCGAAGTATAGGTAATGCTTGCTGTAAGTAATTGAGAGCTATTTGTTTTTCTCCTAAGCTATCGTAGACATGGCCAATATTATTGAGAGTTGTTGCTTCTCCACCCCGATCCTCTACTTGCCGAAGTATAGGTAAAGCTTTCTGGTAGTAATTGAGTGCTGTTTGTTTTTCTCCTAAGTCACTGTAGACATGGCCAATATTATGGAGAGTTGTTGCTTCTCCACCCCGATCCTCTACTTGTCGTTTTATAGGTAAAACTTTCTGGTAGTAATTGAGTGCTGTTTGTTTTTCCCCTAAGTCACTGTAGACAGCACCAATATTATTGAGAGTGTTTGCTTCCGTAG
>NZ_JBNHEQ010000193.1:23111-23883 GCF_050016015.1 Dapis hubbardiae BLCC-M172 | reverse complement strand
CACGAGCGCCTACTTGCCGAAGTATAGGTAAAGCTTGGTCGTAGTAATTGAGTGCCTTTTGTTTTTCTCCTAAGCTATCGTAGACAGTGCCAATATTATTAAGAGTCGTTGCTTCCGTAGCACGAGCGCCTACTTGCCGAAGTATAGGTAAAGCTTGGTCGTAGTAATTGAGTGCTGTTTGTTTTTCTCCTAAGTCATTGTAGACAGAGCCAATATTATTGAGAGTTGTTGCTTCCGTAGCACGAGCGCCTACTTCCTGAAGTATAGGTAAAGCTTGCTGATAGTATGAGAGAGCTGTTTGTTTTTCTCCTAAGTTACTGTATACAAGGCCAATATTATTAAGAGTCGTTGCTTCTGTAGCACGAGCGCCTACTTGCCGAAGTATAGGTAAAGCTTGCTCGTAGTAATTGAGAGCTGTTTGTTTTTCCCCTAAGTCATCATAGACAGTGCCAATATTATTGAGAGTGTTTGCTTCCCCACGAATATCCTCTACTTGCCGATATATAGGTAAAGCTTGCTCGTAGTAATTGAGAGCTGTTTGTTTTTCTCCTAAGTCACTGTAGACAATGCCAAGATTATTGAGAGTTGCTGCTTCCCCACTCCGATCGCCTACTTGCCGAAGTATAGGTAAAGCTTGCTCGAAGTAATTGAGTGCCTTTTGTTTTTCTCCTAAGCTATGGTAGACAGCACCAATATTATTGAGAGTGTTTGCTTCCCCACGAATATCCTCTACTTCCCGTCTGAGAGGTAAAGCTTGCTGGTAGTAATTGAG
>NZ_JBNHEQ010000193.1:13448-23011 GCF_050016015.1 Dapis hubbardiae BLCC-M172 | reverse complement strand
TGCTGTTTGTTTTTCTCCTAAGTCATTGTAGACACTGCCAATATTATTGAGAGTTGTTGCTTCCCCACTCCGATCGCCTACTTCCCGTCTGAGAGGTAAAGCTTGCTGGTAGTAATTGAGTGCTGTTTGTTTTTCTCCTAAGTCATTGTAGACACTGCCAATATTATTGAGAGTTCCTGCTTCCCAACTCCGATCGCCTACTTGCTGAAATACAGGTAAAGCTTGCTGGTAATAATTGAGTGCTGTTTGTTTTTCTCCTAAGTCATTGTAGACACTGCCAATAAGAACCAGTGTAACTGCTTCTCCCCTCAAGTTACCTGCTTTCCTAAACAATAGTAGCGCCTCTTCCCATTTAGCGATGGCTTGCCTCCGAGACTCTGCTGTTCCTTGCTTAAATAGTTCAGCTCCTTGCTTCAATAATCTTTCTGCCTCAGCATTGGCATCTATCTGAGCAACAACTTCTCCCCCATTGACAATATTGGGCAACATTAATACAGGAAAACTGACATTAAATAACATCAGACTATTAACACTGAGAATAGACAACCATCTCTTAGGAGAAACCATAAACTTAACCCTTGCCTCACAACCAAAATTTTCAATACTATTATATTTCTAGTTTCAGGGAAGATATGCAATTTCAGTTATCAGTCATCAGTTATCAGTTATCAGTGCAGTATCTTATTCATTTCCCATAAATGTTCTAAAATTATATTATTCTGAGGAATGCCTTGGTCTATTAAATCTTGAGTAATTCCCTGTTCTATACCATCATATTCAACATAGACTTTTCCCTCTCCTAGAGTAATATAAATAATATTTCCTCTAACTCGCTTGCCTCTGTTCCATCCCACTTGCATCAGAGCATAGCGATCGCGTTAGCGGAACGGAGTTCTATCGCTTTGTTCATCAAAAACAGTATCCAATCTAATATTTCCATGAGAAGGACATAATTTAGCATATTTCCCAATTACTTGTTTGACTATTTCTCTATAGGTCTTTGGGGTATCCATTGTAAAAACTCGACTTTTTCTAAATCTACAACCAACAATTTCATGGGCAAATTATTAATTACTAAAGTATTGGTTTGTAGTAGGGCTTTAGCCCGATATAGCAAAGTGGGCTGAAGCTCTACTACTAGCCTAATTATAACAACCGGACATAATATAATGTTCTTGGATATTATCAAGCGACTTGCAATTCTAATCAGTAATAAGGTGCGTTACGCGGGAATAACATTAACTCTAACTAAGTATAATTTATCTACCCGCTAACGCACCCTACTGGACTGACACACCTAATTTTGTGCAAAATTGTAGGGTGTGTTTCCGCTAAGAGCGGACATGAAAAGACGGCTTAAATTCAGATTATGAGAGGGATTCAGCAATCCGTCGTAACGCACCATTTTAGCTGTGTCGGTCTACTACAGAAACTATCTATTAACTACCAGCTACTACTTCCACAGGTTGACTCTTTTGCGGATGTATTTTCTCTACATCACTTTGCAAAGCTGCATACAACCGATTTAAAGCATTTACATAAGCCTCAGCAGATGCCACAATAATATCAGTATTGGCAGAATGACCAGAATAAACTCGCCCTTCATGGCGCAACCGAATAGTCACTTCCCCAATGGCATCAATGCCAGCAGTTACCGACTGCACAGTAAACTCAATTAAATCATTCGGTACATTCACTACTCGGTTAATTGCCTTGTACACAGCATCTACAGGACCTGTACCAATAGCAGCATCCGTCAATTCTTCTCCATCAGGAGTACGAATACTAACTGTCGCCGTAGGACGAGAGCGATCGCCACAAGAAACTTGCACAAACTCCAAGCGGAAAAGTTCGGGTGGTTGTCGAACCTCGCTATTAACAATAGATTCTAAATCCCAATCTGTGATTTCTTTCTTTTTGTCTGCCAAATCTTTGAATTTAACAAACGCTTTATTAATTTCTTCCTCTGAGAGTTCAAACCCAAGTTCTTGCAAGCGAGTTTGGAAAGCATGACGACCGGAAAGTTTGCCCAAGACTATCTGATTATCTGTCAACCCGATAGACTGAGCATCCATAATTTCATAAGTCAGTTTATTTTTCAGTACCCCATCTTGGTGAATACCTGACTCGTGAGCAAAAGCATTAGCACCAACAATAGCTTTGTTTGGTTGCACAAACATTCCTGTCAAATTAGAAACCAGACGAGATGTTTTGTAAATTTGGCGCGTATCAATATTAGTGAGTGGTGCTTCTGACTCCGGTGGGCGACCCAAAAATGGATTGAAATATTGTCGCCGAACGTGCAACCCCATAACCAACTCTTCCAAAGCAGCATTACCAGCACGTTCACCAATACCATTAATAGTACATTCTAACTGACGAGCGCCATTTTTCACTGCTTCCAGGAAGTTAGCAACTGCCAAACCGAGGTCGTTGTGACCGTGAACTGAAATAATAGCTTGGTCAATATTCGGTACATTTTCCTTAATACCCCGGATGAGTGCCCCAAATTCAGCAGGAGTCGTATAACCTACAGTGTCAGGAATATTAACAGTAGTAGCTCCAGCAGCGATCGCCAATTCTAATACTTGATAAAGAAATTCTGGGTCGGAGCGACCTGCATCTTCCGGGGAAAATTCTACATCATCTACAAAGGTTTTGGCATAGGCCACCATTTCTGGAGCAATCTCTAATACTTCTGCTCTAGTTTTCTTAAGTTTGTAGGCCAAGTGAATATCGGAAGTGGCAATAAAAGTATGAATACGTCCTTTTGCTGCTGGTTTAAGCGCTTTACCTGCTGCCTCAATATCTGCACGGGTTGTTCTTGCCAAACCGCAGATAGTTGGGCCATTTTCTACACCTACTGTCTCAGCAATTTTTTGTACTGCCTCAAAATCTCCTGGACTAGAGTATGGGAAACCAGCTTCAATTACATCTACTCCGAGGCGAGATAGTTGTCGAGCAATGGTTAATTTTTCATCTATATTAAGAGCTGCACCAGGAGATTGTTCTCCATCCCGGAGGGTAGTATCAAAAATAATAATTCGGTCTTGACTGGTGGTCATTGTTTTTTTCCTTGTAGTTTAGAGCAATTAGCCTACAACTTTTTTATATCTTAAATTTTCAGCATTTAGCTGTTAGCTATCAGTCATTAGCAAGCTTGTCCATAGAAGTCAGAATTTAGTGTAGTGGACTGTTTCAGCTAAAACTGTGCATTAGGGAGTAGGGGAGTAGGGGAGTAGGGTAGGGACGTTGCATAAGGGCGTCCGTACGGGAGAAAGATTGTTGTTTGGTTTCGTCCCTCAACCCAACCTACATCTATTGCATCATTTAAGATGAAACAGTCTAGTAGTAGACTGACACAGCTAAAACTGTGCATTAGATTTTTTCGCGCCTCACCCCATCACCCTATTTCCCCATCACCCCATCCGCCATTTTCTAATGCACCATTTAAGGTGTGTCAGTCCAGTAGTTATTGATAGATTGAGCAATAATGACCGGGGTACAAAATACCTATCTAAGAAACTGTTTGTAAACTCATAAAAGCCTCTATCCTATAAGGATATAGACTTTTGAACCTCCTTTCCTTAGCAGGGAAGGCGTTAGGACAGTTAGGTTTGTGCGGATTCATCCGTTTCATACAGCACTTTCCCAACAGCTTCTAAAATCTATCACCATTGAAAAATGGTAAAAGCTGAATGTAAGCTAGATAAATGCTGACCTTGAATTTTCCCTTAAAGGGTAGTTAATATAGCTAGAATTAAACATAAATTGGTCTAATTTTTTCTAGTCTTCTAGAAGATATCTAAGTCTGGAAATAAATTTAGGTTTTTTCCTTATTCCTTATTCCTTATTCATTAATATTCTGCTTTTTCTATTTGGTCACGAATATTATTTAAGTCTACATATTGGTCTGTAGCATTGCGCAATTCTCTAGCAATCATTCCTTCTGTTGATACAACTGTAATATGAGTATTTTTAGACCGCAATAATTCAATAGCTCTTTCAAAATCTCCATCTCCACTAAACAAAACTACTTCATCATATTGGTCTACTGTATTAAACATATCTACAACAATTTCAATATCTAAGTTAGCTTTTTGAGAATAGCGACCCGAAACATCATCATAATATTCTTTCAATATTTTAGTGCGTACTGTATAACCCAAACTAATTAAAGCATCTCGGAATCCTCTTTGATCTTGCGGGTCTTTTAAACCTGTATACCAAAAAGCATTTATTAATTTTACTTCTGGTTTGTTAAAGTATTCTAATACTCTTCTCGGGTCAAAAAACCAACCATTTTTTTGTTGAGCGTAAAACATATTGTTACCGTCAACAAATATAGAAAGACGGTTCATGGAATTTTTCATAGAAACTTAAGTTTAATATTGGTTTTAGATAATTCAGGCTAAATCCATTACTCTAGCAATATTTTTATCATTAATGTAAGTCTATTGAGTCTCTGAAAACTTAGATTATTTCTTGCATATTTCATATTTAAACTGCCAAAAATTACCCTTATATTATAAACAAATAATATTTTTCTCTACCCATAATTTTAATGAACTTAGCAGTTCAGTATTCTAGATTTCAGGCTTTTTTCGGTACAATATATTCCTTTTGATGCCTGTTAAATTTATTGATCTCCTGCTACACTTCCATACAAGACCTTAACTTTTAATCAAGGCCATAAGTTAATATTTGATTAATCTAATATCTAAAATTTAGCCAAATCAAAAATAATTGACTTAATAAAAGCTATGTATGCAAAATTATGAATATAGAAAATTTTGGGCAGTATAAAATTACAGCCCTTGTTGTAAAAAAATTACACAGATAAAAACTTACACCCTGATAAATTGCTGGGGAGTTATATCTAAGCCTTCTTACTTTCAATCGCCCAACGAGCTAACTCTGTCCGATTATGCAGACCCGTTTTACCAAGCATATTGCTCACATGACTCTCAATCGTTCTTTGACTAACTTCCATAATTTGTGCAATGTCACGATTAGCCATTCCCTTGGCTACCAATTGGACTACCTTTAACTCTGTGGGAGTTAATTCTACGTTTCGGCGCACCTTAATTGTTGGCCCAATGCTGACCCCGGAATTTTGATGTTTAATTAGGCGAGAAGCCTGCTTGAGAGAAGATTCTACTTGAGCCACAAGTTCTTCTGGTTCAAATGGTTTGACAATGTAAACATCAGCTCCAGTATTTAGACCCTTAACTCGATCCTGACTTTGACCCTTAGCAGATAAAAATAGAACTGGAACCCATTCTGTATCTGAATTTTCTCTGATATGCTGCACCAGGGTATAGCCATCCATTTCTGGCATCATCACATCACATATAATCAAGTCTGGAATTTTTTCTTCTAGCAGTTCTAGAGCTTCTCGGCCATTTTCTGCTGTTATTACCTGGTATCCACGAAATTCTAAATAATCCTTGACCAATAATATTAAATTAGGGTCATCATCAACCAACATTAAACATCCTTGGTCTGTAGTATTCATTTCCTTCATAATGAAGAACTCACTTTTTTGATTCCTGCAAACATTAACTTCACAGACGGGTATAACCCACGTCTTTCATAGCAGAGTGAGGAAGTAAGGCAACTTTGCCACTTTCCTGATAAATTTAAAGATATTTATCCTTACCCAGAAGGCTTGGACTGTATCTAATCCTCAAAGGGAATTGATCCCCTATCTATTATAGTTTATAGTTATAGATTATAGATTTTATACTCAATCAATAGTCCTATAGTTTAGGTAGATATAGCTAGATAATAGTTTTGTAGTGATGGAAAATAATTACCACTACTTTTGATAATAATATATGATAATTCAACAGTATTCCCTATTAATAGTATCAGGAACTATGGTTAATTTTACTGACTTAATTAAGTTAAAATCTATGGTGAATTGATAACAGTTAGTTAGGGATTGGGAACTGAGCTTTTGAGTCAATGGGCAAGTAATTTGCCCATGATAGCCTAGTATGGGCCTATTAATTTTTTTTATACCCGACACTTAAGGGCGGGGTATTATTCTGGCAAAGGATGAGTCAGAAAAACGTATTCCTCTACTACTTGAGAACCGATTATGTGTTCTTGAATAATTCTTTCAATCACAGGAGGAGTTGCAGAGTGGTACCATATTCCTTCTGGATAAATAACCATGATTGGACCTTGACAACAAACTCGTAAACAGTTAGCTTTAGTGCGAAATATAGAGCCTGATATGTTAATGCCAGGCTGATCAAGTTTTAATTCTTTCAGACGTTTTTTGAGATAATTCCATGCTTCTAAACCAACCTCTTTTGAGCAACATTTCGGTTTAGTTTGGTCAGCACAAATAAAAATATGTCTCTGAATTTTACTCAGTCCGAGAGATTGGACACAACTTCCTAGGGATTCTTGACAAATATCTGGGTCAATATTTCCCTGTTGAAAATTTTCCTGGCATTGGGCCATTTGTTCCTCTGTCCCATGATCTTTTTCGGTTTTGTTAAATAAATTATCTATCATTAAGTCGCGATACACCTTGAATTTGCTTCTATAATAGTTATTCTTGCCAAAGTCAAATGTTGGATAGAGAATGTCACATGACTTAGGAATTGCTAGTAAATCAACAGTTCTACTACCATAATTCTAGTTTATTGTCTTCTGAGATGACTTTTTGCTGCATGATAATTACTCCAAGTCAGAAGTTAAATTCTTCTAGTGCAGAGTCAGCACTGATAACTGAAATGACTCTTGGTAAATACCCAAATCTCTAGTTCGGAAACCCGTACAGCTTAATTAGTTGCGATCGCCACAGCTATTCAGCTAAATTAGCACTCAGATGGTGAGAGTGCTAAAAAAACAAAATGAAGTTAAAACTTAGCTTCACCTTAAGCCTGTCAACAACAATAAAATTTATCTGGAGGTAAAGTAATGGCAGCCGTAACACTGAGTGTTTCTACTGTTAAACCCTTGGGGGAACGTGTATTCGTTAAAGTCAGCGAATCTGAAGAAAAAACAGCAGGTGGTATTCTTCTACCTGACAGTGCAAAAGAAAAACCTCAAGTAGGAGAAGTTGTCTCAGCTGGACCTGGTAAACGTAACGATGATGGTTCCCGCGCAGAAATGGAAGTTAAAGTAGGAGATAAAGTTCTCTACTCTAAATATGCTGGAACTGATATAAAACTAGGTGGCGATGAATACGTCCTACTTGCTGAAAAAGATATCCTCGCAATTGTTAACTAATACCTCGCCCTTAAGGGGAAGGTTTAAACAAGTTGTTCCATAGCACTAGCAAACTTTTTCTTCATATTTGATGTTTGCTAAAGTGCTAAAACAACTAATTATCAACACAAAAAAATAAACATCCACAATTACTAATCAATAGAAATTACAACTATGGCTAAACGTATTATTTACAACGAAAATGCTCGTCGCGCCTTAGAAAAAGGCATGGATATCCTCGCTGAGTCTGTAGCAGTAACTCTAGGTCCTAAAGGTCGCAACGTAGTTCTAGAGAAAAAATTCGGCGCACCTCAAATTGTTAATGATGGTGTAACTATTGCTAAAGAAATTGAACTAGAAGACCATGTAGAAAATACTGGTGTTTCCCTAATTCGTCAAGCAGCTTCTAAAACTAATGACGCAGCAGGTGACGGTACAACTACTGCAACTGTTTTAGCTCATGCAATTGTCAAAGAAGGTCTACGCAACGTTGCTGCTGGTGCTAACCCTATAGCTATTAAACGTGGTGTTGATAAAGCTGCTAACTTCCTCGTAGAAAAAATTGCAGCTCATGCTCGTCAAATTGAAGATTCTAAGGCGATCGCTCAAGTTGGTTCTATTTCTGCTGGTAATGATGAAGAAGTAGGTCAAATGATTGCTGAAGCTATGGATAAAGTAGGCAAAGAAGGTGTGATTTCTCTAGAAGAAGGAAAGTCTATGCAGACTGAACTAGAAATCACTGAAGGTATGCGCTTCGACAAGGGTTACATCTCTCCCTACTTCGCAACAGATATGGAGCGGATGGAAGCTGTTCTCGAAGAACCTCAAATTTTGCTAACTGACAAGAAAATTGCTTTAGTACAAGATTTAGTACCAGTTTTAGAACAAGTTGCTCGTTCTGGTAAACCATTATTAATCTTAGCTGAAGATATTGAGAAAGAAGCTTTAGCAACTTTGGTTGTTAACCGTCTGCGGGGTGTATTGAATGTTGCTGCGGTTAAAGCTCCTGGTTTTGGCGATCGCCGGAAAGCTATGTTAGAAGACATCGCTGTATTAACTGGTGGTCAAGTTATCACTGAAGATGCTGGTTTGAAATTAGAAAGTACCAAGCTAGAGATGCTTGGTAAAGCACGTCGCATTACTATTACTAAAGACAACACTACTATCGTTGCTGAAGGTAACGAAAAAGAAGTTAAAGCACGTTGCGAACAAATTCGTCGTCAAATGGAAGAAAGCGACTCTTCCTACGACAAAGAAAAGTTACAAGAGCGTTTAGCTAAGTTAGCTGGTGGTGTAGCAGTTGTTAAAGTTGGTGCTGCTACTGAAACTGAAATGAAAGACCGTAAGTTACGCTTGGAAGATGCTATTAACGCAACTAAAGCTGCTGTAGAAGAAGGTATTGTTCCTGGTGGTGGTACAACTCTAGCTCATTTGGCTCCCGATCTAGAAAATTGGGCAAATGAGAACTTACAAGCTGAAGAGTTGACTGGTGCTTTAATTGTTAGTCGTGCTTTGTTAGCTCCATTAATGCGCATTTCTGAAAATGCTGGTCAGAATGGTGCGGTAATTTCTGAGCGCGTGAAAGAGAAAGATTTCAATACAGGTTTTAATGCAGCAAATAATGAGTTTGTTGATATGTTTGAAGCTGGTATTGTTGACCCTGCGAAAGTAACTCGTTCCGCTCTACAAAACGCTGCTTCTATTGCTGGTATGGTGTTAACAACTGAGTGTATTGTTGTTGATAAACCTGAACCCAAGGAAGGTGCTGCTGCTGGCGCTGGTATGGGTGGTGGCGATTTCGATTACTAGGTTTTTTGAGATTGGGGGCAATTTAGGAATTGTTCCCCATCCGATTTGTTTGTCTAAAAAGTGTGTATTGTGTTTGAGTCACTTCCAGTTTGTGGAGGTGACTTTGTTATTTTATAGAACTAATTTAGGATATTTTTTCGGCGATCGACAGATAGGTAATAAATTTGATTTTTGCTGAATTATAGTAGTTTTCATGTTTTTTAGAGTACAGAGATTTGAGTTTAAAGAAAGAAGGCTTTAGTTATCTAGGAGAGAAGGCTTTAGTTATCTAGGAGAGAAGGAAGAAGTAATGCAAGTCATGAAGTGAAAACCACTATAATTAATATATCAAAATTCATCAAAATATTCAATTCTGTTGTGGTTTTCTTTGAGGTAATTATCCATTATCCATTATCAATTAATGAATATACCAATACTTTATTGAGCTTGATTAAGACTATAAATTGATACCCTATTCTCAAGTTTATTGCTAGGAAATAACTTAGATATTCAGATTATATTAGACTTGTTTCAAAGGTTTTAAT